>JBEPWC010000232.1:0-696 GCA_041642615.1 Sulfurimonas sp.
TTGTAGTTGCATTTATTTCCCATATAGGCATATTTGGTAAACCTGATAATTTACCCGTTAGATTCCAGTCTTTTTTTAATGAATATGCAATGATGTTTGCTCTACTGAATAAGTTCAGCCAATGTATTGGAAGGAACAAACGCCATACTGCCTTTTTCGCTAATCCTATTTCCGTAAAATATTCTTTCAACTTTGGTAGAAGATTTTCTAAGTATTCTTTATCAGTTGGCCACTTGTTATTATTTAGTTTAAATATTAATCCTACAGTGAGAGAACCGCCTGATACAGTCGAAATGGTATTGATTTGATCTAAAAATCCATTTTTAGCTAAAGTTTCAAATACTCCTATATGAAAAACAGATGCTCTAAATCCACCACCGGATAACGCAATACCAATTTTTAATTTATCATTATTTTCTATTTCGTATCCTTTGTCATTTAACTATTTATTAGTAGTACATTATATACAACTTAGCTATAAATCCACTTAATATCCGTCATTTATAGTGTAATGTTATTAAGTAGTATTAAATACAACAAACAAGGGATTGGAGTATAAAAAACACTCCGAATTTAAGTTTTTTTTGATATTACGTGATTTTTTTTGTATCGTTTTTATGTGCAACTATTAACGTATATATGTAATATCTTATCAATTTGTAAAGATATCAAGCGAAAATCTTAATAGTTTAGCAA
>JBEPWC010000232.1:706-3549 GCA_041642615.1 Sulfurimonas sp.
TTGCAATTTGTCATATTTTTAACAATAAGTAATTTTTTATGCCAAGATATGTAAAAGTATATAGGATTTAGCATGAATGATATGACAGTTGTAAATGAAGAGATCGTAAAAAGTAAAATACATTCCATTAGAGGTTTACAAGTAATGCTTGATAAAGACTTAGCAAACCTATATGATGTAAAACCTATAAAACTAAGAGAACAAGTAAAAAGAAATATAGAAAGATTTCCTGAAGATTTTATGTTTCAGTTAAATGAACAAGAAGTTGAATTCATGGTATCGCAAAATGCGATACCTTCAAAAAAACACTTAGGCGGTAGTTTACCATATGTTTTTACGGAGCAAGGCGTAGCAAGTATTTCAAGCGTATTAACAAATAAAATCGCTATTGAAATAAATATAAAAATCATGAGAGCATTTGTACAGATGCGAAAATTTGTATCAAACAATGCCTTAGTATTTCAAAGACTAGACTCACTAGAACAAAAGCAATTTAAAACAGATGAAAAAGTAGATGCTGTTTTGGATGCCATAGAGAGTAAAGAACTAAAACCAAAACAGGGCATATTTTACGACGGACAGGTTTACGATGCTTATGTGTTTGTGTCTAATCTTATAAAAAGTGCAAAGACAAATATAACCCTCGTAGACAACTACTGTGATGAGAGTGTACTTACCCTACTTTCAAAAAGAGATACACATGTCACTGCCTGCATCTATACAAAAAAGATCACTAAAGAGCTTCAATTAGATCTTAAAAAGCATAATGCTCAGTACCCAAACATAGACCTAAAAAAGTTTGACTCTTCGCACGATAGATTTTTAATAATAGATGATAAAGATATTTACCATATAGGGGCTAGCTTAAAGGACTTAGGCAAAAAGTGGTTTGCTTTTTCAAGGCTTGAGATGGATGCATTAGAAATTTTAACAAAACTAAATGGCTAAATTCTTTAAGCTTCTATTTCTTTCTATAATGCGACATAAAGTAGTTAAAGGAGTGTTTTAGAGCTTTATTTGTTAGCTCTACAAAGTCTTTGACCTCTTTGTAGTTTTCTTCGGCTTTACTTGATAGATCGTCATACTTTTCATGTGCCTCTTTATAAAGATGCTCTAGCTCTTTTGCACCTACATCAAATTGTTTTTTAGCTTCTACACTTAGATGTTCGCTTGCTTCTTTGATCTCATCTATCTCTTTTTGGAACTTAGAAAGCTGTTCCTTACCTTCTTCAATCATTTCATCTTTTTTCATGACATATCCCTCACTCAAGTTTTCTTATAACTGATTATATCATAATAAAATTCTTTAACTATATCTATTTATTTTGATACAATATTTACAAGTATTGTATTATGTGTTTGGAGTTATATCATGATAAACATTAAAATAGCAGACATAACAAAAGAAGATGTATGTGCGGTTGTAAACGCGGCAAATAGTTCACTCCTTGGCGGCGGTGGAGTTGACGGAGCTATTCACAGTGCTGGAGGTGAGCAGATCCTTAGTGAATGTAAAACTATTAGATCAACTACATATCCAGAGGGACTACCAACTGGTGAAGCTGTATCAACAACTGCTGGGAAAATGAGAGCAAACTATGTGATCCATACAGTCGGTCCTGTTTATTCATCATGTGGAAGTAGTTGTGCAGAGCTTTTGGCAAACTGTTATATCAACTCACTTAAACTTGCACGTGAGCTTAAGTGTGAAAGTATCTCATTTCCTGCGATCTCTACAGGCATATACGGCTACCCAAAAGATAAAGCTGCCAAAGTGGCATACAAAGCAGTTAAGAGCTTTTTGGAGGCAGATGATACCATCGAAGTCAATTTTGTTTTTTCATCACAAAGCAGTTACGACACTTTTAAAAACTCTATAGTATAATAACGAATCAAATTGTGCTAAAATTATCATATGAATAACATAAATAAAATTCTTCATGAAAACGAATCTATCTTAGCAAAAGCAGAGATCTCTAAAACTTTTTATACCTCTATTGTCTTACTTTACATGCTTGGTTTTGCCCTACTTCTCATAGGCTATGAGTATGAGATTGGGATTATTGGTGCAGTACTCGTTATACGCACTTTTTATGTAAACACTCAAGAGATCAAAGAGAAAAAATCATATAACTGTTTACTTACCCAAGAACGACTGATCATACTAAAGGGTCATAAACTAAAAGAGATCTTCCCCATAAACCTTGAAGATATCAGAACTATATATATCAAGCCTATATCACCAAAGTTTAGCAACATTATAGATGTTGGCACATTAGAGGTTATAACCACATATGATGGCAGGTATGTTATTAAAAATATAAAAAGACCCTACCTTTTTCATAAAGCTATTATTGGAGATATTGTGAGTGCTACACACTACTCAAACAGATCTAAAAAAGATAAATAAGATTAATACTACAATTACATATAAAACATCAAAGGAGATCCAATGTGTGAAGATGCTATTGTTTACGCTAACAAACCAAAAGGACTAACACTAGATGAGGGTAAAGAGTACTTAATATGTCAATGTGGTAGAAGTGAAGATGGTGTGTTTTGTGATGGAAGTCATGAAGGAACATCTTGTGAGCCAAAAGAGTTAGTAGTTGATAAAACTAAACCTTACCAGATCTGTAGATGTAAAGCTAGTAAGAACTTCCCATTTTGTGATGGAACGCATAGTTTTTACTCTGATGATGACATCGGTAAAAAAGTTTAGATACTAGGTTTGTGATTGCTTTTTAAAACACTTTTAACTTTACTGATCTTATTAGCGTTTACACAAGTATCTGCTTATGACATAAAACAGATCAGAAAAGATTTCCATGAAAATGTTGTTT
>JBEPWC010000233.1:0-3545 GCA_041642615.1 Sulfurimonas sp.
GGCGGAATTCCAAAATCCATCATAAATAAAATAGGGAGTCCATATTTTACAACTAAACAATCACTAAATGGTACTGGATTAGGTTTGTATATATCTAAAACAATCATAGAAAAGCATTTTTTTGGAAAGCTTACATGGCATAATAGAGATAACTGTGCATGTTTTGTGATCAACCTACCTACAAATCATAAGCAACAAAGTAAGACAGTCTAGTTTGTTCTTAAAAATGACACCTATGTTCTATAGTCTGCGTTGATTTTGACATACTCATATCCAAGATCACAGCCATAAGCTTTAAAGCTTCCACTTGAGATTCCAAGATCACAGCTTATTGTAAAGCTATCTTTTTTCATAACCTCTGCAGCTTTTGCTTCCATCTGTGCGTCAAAATAGACTTCGCCCTTGTCATATACACAAACATCATCAAAAGAGATTACAAGACTCATCTCATTTGACTCTACACCACTTGCACCGATCGTTGAAGCTATGCGACCCCAGTTTGGATCTTCACCATAAAGTGCTGTTTTTACAAGAAGTGAGTCAGACAAAGCTTTAGCTGCGATCTCTGCTTCTTTGTCATCTTTTGCACCAGTTATGTTGTATGTTACAAGTTTTGTAGCACCCTCACCATCACGCACCATCTCACGAGCTAAAAAAAGCATGATTTTATGTAGTGCATCTTTAAAAGCTTCTCTATCATATGTACCACTTTTTTTATTTGCCAAAACCATTACAGTGTCGTTTGTAGATGTATCACCATCGACACTTGCAGCGTTAAATGTAGTTTTAGTTACTTCATCTAAAATCTCTTGCATATCTTTAACTGGTATATCTGCATCTGTAGTTATAAAACATAGCATCGTAGCCATTGCCGGATTGATCATACCAGCACCTTTAGCCATCGCACCTATGTTAAAATTACTTCCATCATCTAACTCTACTCTGTATGCACACTCTTTAGAAAAGCTATCAGTTGTCATGATCGCACGTGCTGCATTTGTTGGATTTTTTTGAGTGATGTCAAAAAGCTTAGTACCCTGCACTATCTTCTCTTTTGGAAGTCTGACACCGATCACACCAGTTGAACTCATAAGGGGGTTTAGTTTATCTCTAAAGCACTCCATGATCTCATCTATGTCTTCAACCCCTGCTTTGCCTGTCATAGCATTTGCATTTTTTGAGTTGATCAAAACAAAATCTGTTTGAAACTCACCCTTTGCTTTAAAATGCTTGATCGGAGCTGCAGCCATCTTGTTTGTAGTAAAAACAGAGGCTACATCACAAGGTGTATCTGAGTAGATAAATGCCATATCAAGAGCATTATTTGCTTTAAGTCCTGCACTTACACCATCTGCAAAAAAACCATCTGCCGCACACACACCAGTGTTTAACTCTACTAGTTTATACAATTCTAAGCTCCTTAGGTTTTTCTCTTCTTCTTATCAAGCTTTTAGCAGTATTTATATCTGTTTGTGTACCGATCACAAGTAGTTTACACTCACTTGTGATCAAAACATCACCCTTTGGCATAGAGATGAGCTTACCATCTTTTTTTGTGATCCCAACTACAGATATGTTTATGATCTGTCTTAAATGTGTCTCTTTTAGTTTTTTCAAAACTGCCCAAGAGTACTTTGGAATTTCAATCTCTTGCATATCTATAGGGTTATCACTCTTATACAGATACTCTTCTAGTAGATTTTCCATATCTGGTCTAGCTGCCATAGCACTTACACGCTGAGCTGTTAGTCTAGTTGGAGATATAACAGTGTCAGCCCCTAGTTTTTTTAACTTCTCTACATCACCTATCTGCTCAGCAGAAGATATGATGTAGTAAGGTCGTGGAAGAAAATGCTCTTTTTGAAAAAGTCTCACAGATGCTATTAAAGCTATGTTATCAGACATAGAACTAGAGAGGGTGATCAACCCTTTTGCAGATGCCAAATGTGCTTTTAACATGGTTAATTCCGCATGTGGTTCTGCATGCAGATATGTAGCATAGCTATGCTCTTTTGCCCATTCATGGATCTCAGCTCTTGGATCTATCACAACAAAAGGGATATGATTTTTTCTAAGCTCTTTAGTAACTTCAAGCGTGTAGTCATTATGGTAACACACAACAAAATGTTTTTTAAGCCTTGCGATCTTATACAACATTCTACGTTCCTTTAGTATTCTAGATAATTCACCTTTATTTACAACATCAACAACAATTGCTACTGCCACAGAAAAAACAGTAAAACCTAAAATGATCAGGGTTACTGTAAAGATCTGACCTAATGGTGAAAACTCACCCTCATTTAAAGAACCAAAACCTACAGTTGTAAATGTATATCCAGTTTGAAAGATAGCATCCATAACAGAGTAATTTTCTATGTGAATATATCCAAGTGTACCTATGATCATACATAATTGAACAAGTATTATTGGTAGTCTAAAGGGCTTTAGCTGCTCGTAAAGCTCATTGTTTAATGTAACAGAGGGTTTGGGAGCGACCTCCCAATGTAGAAGTTTACGAATCCTTGATAAAAGATTCATACCTTTTCCTTTACAACTTAAGAGTTTTTCTTAAGTGTACGTAGTTCTTTCGCAGATATTTTTACTTTTTTAGTAGTTCCATCTTCTTGTGTGATTCTTACAGTTCTTAAGTTAAGTAAGAAACGACGCTTAGTTCTGTTTTTTGCATGAGAAACGTTGTTCCCACTCATAGGGCCTTTGCCACTTATAGCACATCTTCTAGCCATCTGAAATCCTTGATTTGATTTTAAAAGTTGCGAATTATACCAAACTAAAACAAAACTCCAACTTAAATATAAACCCCCTCATATGTAGATATATTCTTAATACATATTTTATACAAAAGAAGATAAAATTCACTAAATTCACAAAAAGTAGTTTAAATGGTAACTAAAAAAGATATAGACGAGTTTATAGAAAAAATTCCACCGACTCCAAAGATTTTGAATGAGACGATGAGGATTGTAAACAACGGGGAATTATCTAAAGCTGCTAAAGTTGCAGAATCAGATCTTGCACTAAAGAGCTACCTTGTAAACCTTGTGAACAAACCTATTTATGGTTTTAGAAAAGAGGTCTCAGACATAGGTCAGATCTTTGGAATACTTGGTCTTCCAACAACTCAACAAACCATTTACAACTACATGCTCAGCCTCCTATCACCCAAAAAATGGGAACTTTTTGATCTAAATGAAAAAACTTTTCATGAGCTTCAAGCACAACTATCTTTTAAATGGAAAAAGATACTAGAACATCTAAACATAGTAGATAAAGAGATCGAGAGTGCTATAACCCTTCTTCCTGCTAGTATAATAGTCTCTGAAGCTCTTTTTTCAAAAGTAAAAAAAGATGTTGAGCTTCTAAGAAGTGTACATAGTTTAGACTATAACACCATCTTAAAAAGGCTTTGTGGTGTGTCTCTTTTTGACATATGTGTCCAAATAGCAAAAAAATGGGATATGCCAAAAGATGTCTCAGATATAGTCTATAGCTCATCAGGACTAGACCCTGCAAAAGATCCAAAAATA
>JBEPWC010000234.1:0-3534 GCA_041642615.1 Sulfurimonas sp.
TGGTGCTGCTATTGCATTTATGGTTGTTTTTTTGCTTCCTATAAGAAGGATGATCTGGGTTATCCCATTGATCTACTGGCTAAACATACTACTTTTAATATCTGTAGAGTTTTTTGGAACGACTCGTGGCATGGGTGCTCAAAGATGGCTTGAGATCCCATTTATTAATACAACTATCCAGCCATCAGAGTTTGTAAAACCTGCACTTATACTTATGCTTGCATATCTGATCAAGAAAAATCCACCTCCAAAAGACGGATATAATCTAAAAGATTTTGCAAAACTAAGTGTATTTATATTGATCCCATTTGCACTGATCTTAAAAGAGCCAGACTTAGGTACAGCCTTAGTACTACTGATCATAGGGTACGCGACTCTTTTTTTCGTAGGGGTTAACTGGAAAATATGGGCTGCGATCATAGTTGGAGTCTTGCTAACCTCCCCTCTTGTTTATAAGTTTGGTCTTCATGATTATCAAAAAACACGTATAAAAGACTTTGTAAGTGAAAAACCCTCATACCACGTCCAACAATCGATCATTGCCATAGGCTCTGGTGGGATTAGTGGAAACTCAAAAGAGGAAGCTACACAGACACAGATGAAGTTCTTACCCATAGCTACTAGTGACTTTATCTTTGCATACTTGGTTGAACGTGCAGGTTTTATAGGTGCTCTTGGGATCATACTTGTATATGTTTTTTTGATTTTACATCTTTTTAGTATTAGCGTATTTAACTCAGATCATCTCATAAAAGTTGTCTCGTTTTCACTTGCATTTATGATCTTTATATATATGGGGGTAAATATATCCATGACCATAGGCTACGCCCCTGTTGTTGGGGTACCACTACCCATGTTTAGTTATGGTGGCAGTAGTTTTTTAAACTTTATGGTACTTTTTGCGATCATGCAAAATCTGCTTACATTTCAGTATAAAGATCAGTATGATGCAAGGGGTACAAAAAGTTTTGTATAAACAAAAACTTATACTACTTCTATGATAACATCAGCAATTTGTAGTGTGTCTCCACTATAAATTTTAGCTCTTTTTCTAAGCTCAACTTCACCGTTTCTCAAAACATGACCCTCAGCTACTATAAGTTTAGCTTCAGCACCACTCTCAACAAGGTCGAGGGTTTTAATAAGTTTATGTAACTCTATATACTCTTGATCATCTAAATTAAATTTTATCATCTACGCTTCCTGCTATTTTTTTGTGAAATGATATCTAAAGTCTAAGCATTTTGATCTATTAGAGAAAATCCAAGATCCATCATAGCTTTATCTACTTTTTCAATAGCTGATTGCATAGTTACTTGAGATATCTCAGGCAGCTCGTCTCCCCACATCTCTTGAGCTTGCTTAAAACCCTCAAGCATACCCTCACGTCCCGCCTTGATCATATTCTCATCTGAAGAAGCACCATTGATCACAAAGTCAGCTATCCTTTGAGATGTTTTATCAACTCCAAAAAATCCATCCTCTGAGACTAACTCTGCGGCTTGTTCTTGTGATAGCTCTGCTATTGATTGACCCTCATAACCTATATCTTTTAGAAAATTTTGAAAATCCTCATAGTTAGACATGATGTCATCTTTTTGCTCTCTTACTCCAACTTGCACATTTACAGAGCTAAAAGTAAAAGCATTTGCATTTTGCATAACCTGATCTTTTATCTGTTTTAATTCATCGTTTGAGATTTTCTCTGTAAACAATGGTTTAATTGGGTTTGATTTTTTATCGTATGTTATAAAATTTGAAGAACTAATTTGTGATGAAATTTCCATAATACACCTCTTTTTTTGTTACTTTAAGTATCTATAGATCGACATTTTTAAACAAATATATATAAAAATTTTCAAAATATAAAAATAAATATACTAATTTTTGAAAACTTTAGGTATACTTTTGTACAAGATGAGAGATAGAAATAGAGTTAGTCTATTTTTTAGATTGATTCGTATTTTTATTTAAAGGCAGATAATGGCAGAGCTATTAGATGGAACTGTTAAATGGTTCAATGATGAGAAGGGTTATGGTTTTATAGAGCAAAAAGATGGCGGTAAAGATGTATTTGTACACTTTCGTCAGGTAAATAACCCAGATGGTGGTCGTGTGACACTAAAAGATGGTCAAGCTGTAACATTTGAATTAGGCGAGGGACAAAAAGGTCCTCAAGCTGAAAACGTAACAGCTGTATAACTTTAAGTAGCTAGACAATCTGTCTAGCTATCTCTAACTCCTCGTTTGTATCTATTACAAACATATTTTCAACATCAAATTTTCTACTTATTCTATCGCGTATATATTTAGAGTGTTCACCTATTCCACCTGTAAAAACAAGTGCATCTACCCTATCCATAAGTGACATATAAGCACCAACGTATTTTCTAACACGTCTTATCATCATATCTAATGCTAGTTTTGACTTTTGATCGTCTGAATCAATTATGCTTCTAACATCACTCATGCCACAGATCCCTTTTAGTCCTGATCTTTTGTTTAGTATATTGTCCATCTCATCTACACTGTATCCAAGTGTACGCTGTAAATAAAGCACAATAGCTGGATCAAGATCTCCACTTCTTGTACCCATAATCAGACCCTCTAATGGTGTAAAGCCCATAGATGTATCTATGCTTTTTCCATTTTCAATTGCACAAATACTTTCACCATTTCCCAAGTGCATCGAAATAATGTTTAATTGTTCTAATGGTTTGTTTAACTTTTTTGCACACTCTTTTGCAATGTAGAAGTGACTTGTTCCGTGAAAACCATAACGTCTGATCCCATACTTTTCATACATCTCATATGGAAGTGCGTACATGTAGGCCTCTTTTGGCATGGTTGCATGAAAGGCTGTATCAAAAACAGCGTATTGTTTTAAGTCTGGGGCTATGTTTTTAACTGAGATGATCCCTTGAAGGTTTGCTGGGTTGTGAAGTGGAGCTAGTAGACTTAGTCTGTCTATCTCTTTTATAACTTCATCTGTTACAAGTGTAGCTTTACTAAACTTCTCACCGCCATGAACCACCCTATGTCCAACTGCGTCCAAATCATAAAAACTGATCCCAAGTTTTTTTAGCTCATCTACAACCTTGTTTAGAGCATCCACATGGGAGTCTATCTCCTCGAGATTTGTCTGATATATTACACTCTCATCTTCCATATTAAAAAGTTTAAATTTTAATGAGGAACTTCCACTATTTATCACTGCTAGTTTCATCTTTTTGTCCTGCTTGAATTGCTGTTATTGCAACTGTATTTACTATATCTTCTACCAAACACCCACGGCTTAGATCGTTTATGGGTTTATTTAGCCCTTGCAAAACTGGTCCAATCGCAACTGCACCAGATGATCTTTGAACCGCTTTGTAGGTGTTGTTGCCAGTATTTAGATCCGGAAAGATAAGAACATTTGCAATTCCTGCAACTTTAGAACCTGGCATTTTTTTATTTGCTACATCTTTATTTATTGCGGCGTCATACTGGATCGGACCATCAAAATCATAAGAGCTGTTCATATTTTTTACA
>JBEPWC010000235.1:0-3511 GCA_041642615.1 Sulfurimonas sp.
TGATGATGAATACCTCTACATCAGTGGAAGAAGCAAAAATATGATCCTAGGCCCAAGTGGTGAAAACATATACCCAGAACAGATTGAATCGATCATCAACGAGCATGAGCTTGTTTTAGACTCACTTATGATTCAACAAGACAGAAAACTAATAGCTAGAATACATCTTGATTATGAGAAGCTAGATGATATCTACCACGGAGATAAGTTAAGTAGTGATAAGATGCTTGGTATCATAAAAGAGTTGTTAGAAGAGATGCGTCAAGATGTAAATTCAAAAATTTCATCATTTTCAAGGATGGTAAAGTTTGAAGAGCAACGTGAACCTTTTGTTAAAACACCAACAAAAAAGATAAAAAGGTATCTCTACCAAGACTAAAAAATGATTTAGGAGAGTTTATGAGTTCCAAAATAAAAAATATTTTTATCGCTATATTGATACTTGCACTATTAATAGCTTTAATGATTTACGCTTTTTTAACTTCTGATTTTTCAAATATTAAAAAAGTATCCGGCGGTATGGATAGTGATCTTAAAGCAAAAATAGCTAAAAGAAAATACTACTCTACAGATGTAGAGATCAAAGATGATGGTGTAGTAGACCTTGGTGATTTTGAGATAAATATAGGAAACGGTCAAAAGCTCATAACAAATATCTCTGCAAAGTACAACAAACCTGATGAATGGAGTATCTCTAGTGGTATTGACGATGAGATCAAATCAAAAAGCGGACTCATAAGACACTCTGTGATCGATGCTATTATGAACCAAAAAGAGAGTGATGTTAGAAGTTACAAGGTTAAAAAAGCAATAGTTGAGAATATAAACAAAAATCTATCTACTACGACTGTTGAAGATGTTTACTTCAACAGACTGATTATCTCAGAATAGGAACTAAAACTGAGGCTGTAAAAAAGGAACTACCTGTTTTTTACGACTTAGTACGCCATCTAGCCAAACTTCCCTATCTTCAAGTTTGCAATCAAATGCAGCCTCAACCTTGCTAGGATCATCACTTACACAAAGAAGTTGACTACCCTCTTTCATAATATCTGTTAGAAGAACAAGCATAGTGTGAAGACCTTCCTCTTCTTTCATCTTAGCCATATCTTCAAAGATCATCTCTTTTTTATCATCAAAAACACTAAGATCTACTACTTCAAGCTGATTTACTCCAACTTTTACACCGTTCATCTCAAACGCTTTGTAATCTCTTGTATTTAACTCTCTAGCACTTGCACCATCTACTGCAGATTTTACTAAAAACATCTCCATACCAAGTGCTTTGTAATCTTTTACACCAGATATCTCAGCTAACTCTTTTACCGCTTTTGTATCTGCTTTTGTACATGTTGGAGATTTAAATATTACAGTATCACTTAGGATCGCACACATCATCATCCCAGCTATGTTTTTAGGGATCTCAATATCGTGTGATCTAAACATCTCATAGATCACAGTATTTGAACACCCGATCGGTCTGATCCAGCACTCTAGTGGAGCTGAAGTTGTTATATCTCCTAATTTGTGGTGATCTACTATGCCAAGTATCGTAGCTTCTTTTATATCTTCAGGAGCTTGACCATAGTCTGAAAAATCTACCAAATAAACTGATTCACCCGCATAAGAGGTTTTTAGCTCAGGTACTTGTCCGTTAAACTTGTTTAGTATAAACTCAGTTTCTGCCGAGATCTTACCTTGACGAGTTGGAATACACTCTTCACCAAGCTGATTCTTTAAGTATGAAAGTGAGATAGCTCCTACGATCGAGTCACTATCTGGGTTTGTATGACCAAAAATATATGTTGACATCTTGTTCCTTAAATTACTTTTTGAAATTATACTCACAAATCCTAAATATGATATAATTTCTAAAATTTAGATATTAAGACATACATGAAAAAACTAATCCTATCAGCAATTTTAACTTTTACTACACTTGTACTAGCTACAGATGTTGTAAACGATGAAACTTACTACAAACACCAAACTAAAAAAACTCAGATCATCTTTACAAAAGAGCATCTACCGTTTGCAAAACGTGCGGATGTTTTAACAGATCAGATCCATAACAGGTATGAAAAAAGTTTTAACTGGGAGTTAGATGAAACGCTCTACATTGGGCTTCTCTCACACAACAACCAGATCCCAAATGGCTATTCAACCCAGTTTCCGATAAACAGACAGATAAACTACATAGGCGGCTCACAGCATATAGACTATTTTTGTTCAACCTCATGGCTTGACACACTTTTATATCATGAGAGTGCTCATAACTACCAGTTTAACGTAAAAGCCAACGGGTTTTCTAGATTTTTACATTATGTTTTTGGTAACGGAAATTTTCTTCTGCCGATCCCTATGTCTGTACCCAATGTTATGGAAAATCTCTTTATGGTAGAGGGAAATGCTGTTTTAAATGAGTCTTGGCACGGAAACGGCGGAAGGCTTTACAGCGGAAGATTTAAGGCACAAACTATACTTCAAGCAAAAGCTGGGAAGATCACACCTCAAAATGTTTACAACACCACTCTAAACTTTCCATATGGTGAA
This sequence comes from Sulfurimonas sp., assembly GCA_041642615.1. Lineage (GTDB taxonomy): Bacteria > Campylobacterota > Campylobacteria > Campylobacterales > Sulfurimonadaceae > Sulfurimonas. The sequence goes on from JBEPWC010000235.1 coordinate 2,554, forward strand.
ACTTATTACATTACAGGTGGGTTTTACAATCTCTATATGGCACAAAAATATGGGATCGACAACCTTAACAAGTACTTTCATCAGCACTCAAAACTTTTTATATGGCCACAACTTACAAACCACAGTATGCGTAAAGTTACTGGGATCTCATTTGAAGACTCATTAAAAGACTTTACAGAACTATATGCATCAAAAAAACTTGTAAAAGCTGGTGGTAACAGATTTTTAGGATCACAATACTATTACGACATAAACTCAGATGAAGATGAGCTCTACTTTATTACAAATGAAAGTGGTGTATCAAAACCACAACTAAATATAATAGATAAAAAATCACTAAAGATTAAAAAAGAAAAAGGCAGTTGGATAGGTGGAAAGGTTGTAAAAAAAGACAAAGACTACTATACAATAGGCTACAACTATACATCAGCTTTTCATATACACCAAGGGTTGTATGATTCAGATGCAAGTATACTTGACTCTACAAAATCAAAAATTGTACAGGGATACTTAAGCACAAATAAACCAGTTTTTTTTGATGCTAAAAGCTCTTATACTCAACCTAATCTTTTCGTTGGTGATAAATTTTTTCGCCAAGTCAACTCATCTGTGCATATAGATAAAAACAACAATTTATACTACTTTATTCAAAATGGAAAAAAGCGAACTCTTTATAAAAATAACACAGCATTGTTTTCATATCTTGGATTTTACGGAATTGTAAGTGATGTAGATAAAAATGGAAATATTTATTTTATTGCAAACTCTGAAAATGGTTCATCACTCTATAGATACTCAGACAACAAAGTTACTCGTGCACATGAGGCTGACAACATTTTAGGTGCTAAACTCATAGATGGTAATAGAGTAGTTTTATCTGCTGTAGGGGAGGATGAATATTACTACACACTAGATACTTTAAAAACCATAAACAACTTACCTTTTAACACCACTCTAT
>JBEPWC010000236.1:0-3508 GCA_041642615.1 Sulfurimonas sp.
AGTCATTAATAGTTTTTTCATGAACAACCGTTTTTGCAAACTTTGAAAGTGATGAGTTTAGAAGTTTGTTGTTTTTTAGGTTTGGGTATTTTGCGTGTATCTCTTTTTGAATATCTATCATATTTTCCCTTTTAGATTATAGTAATGTACATAAAGCAAAGTGTTCATCACTCTGTTTTGCGACTTTTTTTTGTGTGCTAAATACATAATCAAGCAAATTTTTATCTCTTTGTTTTGAGTTTTGGTTGATCTCAACAACAGATGCACTAACACTTAATAGTTTGAATTTTTTTTCGTTACCATCTCTGTCTTTTGAGTTTATGTACCCATTTTCTCTATCATCTGGTGTATAAAACTCTTTAACATCGTTGATAAATTTATTGATCACTTTTTGAACTGAAGCTATTTTAGAGCAAGCACTCTGTTTTGAACACTTTGTACCATTGTCTATACAGGATTTTAAAAAGTAGTTAGAACACATCTTTGTATCTATTGACTTTACACCTACAAAAAAATCATCTCCACCAATGTGAGCTTTAAAAAAGCTAGAATCGAGATTTTTTCTGAGTATATCTGCAAAGAGCTGGATCACACGATCACCATTTCTAAAACCATACACATCGTTAAATGCTTTAAAGTTATCTAGATCGAAGTAGCACATAAGGTATGCATCATCTGAATTTATAGCTTCATCTATATATTTCTCAATCAAAGAGTTACCCGGTAGCTTTGTTAGCGGGTTTTGCTCCCTTGCATGTAAAAGGTTTTGTTCGTTCATTATGTTTATGATTGAGCGGGCTGATAAAAAACCGTAGTACTTTGAGTTTTTTGTTATGATGATCCCATCTGAGTCTGGATCGTTTGAGAAAAGCTCTACTATTGTGGATGTGCTTGAGTTTATGTCAGTTGATCCACATGCAACTGTTAGATTTTTTAGTTTAGACTTTTTTGAACTGTTGTTTTCGAGTATCGATCTACCATAAGGAGAGTAGAGAAAACTTCTTAATTGGTCAGCATGGAGTATACCAACTGGCTCTTTATAGGAGTTTACTACAGGTATAGTGTTTGTTGTCTTGTTCTTTTTAAAATACTCAAGCACATCGCTCATAGATGTATTTATCTCTAATGGTTCTATTTTTGATATATTTGATTTTATGTAGTTTTTTGCATGGGATGAGCGAGAGTTTTTCTTTACATATTTTGAGACATGCTCATAGTTTTTTTGTATCTCATCTGTGTTTTTTGTGGGGTGTTGTATGTAGTAGCCTTGAACCATATGGCAACCGATATCTCTGCATGTTAAAAGCTCCTCTATAGTCTCTACACCCTCTGCTATGATCTTGATTCCCAGTTGAATAGCTAAGTGTGTAATGCTTCTTACCATCAGTTTTTTCTTAGGGTTTTTCTCTATCTCCGCTAGAAAAAATCTATCTATTTTTATAACATCTGGTGTAGCGTCATATAGAAGTTTATACCCAGAATACCCAACTCCAAAGTCATCTATAGCTATGGAGTAGTTTTCATCTTTATAGTGTTCTAATATTTTTTGAAGGTAGCTTTGACCCTGGATCTCATGACGTTCAGATATCTCAAAACACAAGTTCTCGTTTAGTAGGTTGTATTTTTTTATTATTTTATTAGTGTTACCAGACTTAAAATCAGGCATTGTAAATAGGCGATTATCAAGATTGTAATAAAGTTTTATGGTTTTATGATCTTTTATCTTGGTAAACTTCTCTACAGCTTTTTCCCTAAGAGCGATATCAAATCTGTAAAGTAAATTTTGTTTATGAACATCATCAAAAAGATCAAAAATACTCTCATAACCTATATCTCCTACATTTCTAAGTAGTGCTTCAACAGCGTAGATCTCTGCTGTGTGAATATTTAGAATAGGTTGAAAAGCAAAGTCGAGTGCTTCTAGATTATGTTTCCATACTTTTGGTAATAAATTTTTCATCTTTGAGATCTTATATATGAAAGGTTACAGAAATATTTCTGTTTGGTTACAAAATGGTTTTAAATATTCTCTTGCTTAACTTAGTTTAAATAGATGGCTTTACTTGCAGTTTGTTATGCTATTATGGACCTATACTAACAACTAGGAAAAATTAAGTTGACATTCAAAGAACTGGGTTTATCGGCACCTATTTTAAAAGCGATACAAGAACAAGGCTACACAAAAGCAACACCGATCCAAGAAAAAGCGATCCCGGTAGTTTTAGAAAAAAAAGACATATTAGCAGGAGCTCAAACAGGAACTGGAAAAACGGCGGGGTTTACACTGCCACTGTTAGAACTTTTATCACGTGCAAAACCGACAAAACACAAACATCAGCTAAAAGCACTTATACTTACACCAACAAGAGAGTTGGCAGCTCAGGTTGGCGAGAGTGTTTCGCTTTATGGAAAACATCTTCCTTTTAAGTCTAGTGTGATCTTTGGAGGGGTAAAGATAAACCCTCAGATAGCACAGCTTAGAAAAGGTGTAGATATAGTAGTAGCTACTCCGGGGCGTTTATTAGATCACATATCTCAAGGTACTATTAAACTATCTGAAATAAAGTACTTAATACTTGATGAAGCAGATAGAATGCTCGATATGGGTTTTATAAACGATATAAAAAAGATCATGAAACTGCTCCCTAAAGAGAGACAAACACTACTTTTCTCAGCTACTTATTCAAATGAGATTAAAAAACTCTCAGAGTCTTTGTTAAAATCTCCTACACTTATAGAGGTAGCTAGAAGAAACACCTCAAGTGAGATCGTAAAACAAGCAGTTTACCATGTAGATAAAGCTAGAAAACGTGAACTTTTAACACATCTGATTCGTGAGGGAGACTGGAAACAGGTACTTGTGTTTACAAGAACAAAACATGGTGCAAATAAGCTGTGTGGACAACTTGAAAAAGATGGCATACTTGCTGTAGCAATTCACGGAAATAAAAGTCAAAATGCAAGAACTAAAGCGTTGGCTGATTTTAAAAAAGGGGATATCAGAGTCCTTGTTGCAACAGATATAGCTGCACGTGGTATAGATATAGATCAATTACCACATGTTGTAAACTACGAACTTCCAAATGTAAGTGAAGACTATGTTCACCGCATAGGTCGAACCGGGCGTGCAGGTAACGAGGGTGAGGCTGTCTCACTTGTATGTATAGATGAAAATGAGTTCTTAGACAACATCGAAAAGCTTATAAAAAAAGATATACCAAAAGTGTGGTTAAAAGGTTTTCGTCCCGATCCATCCATAAAAGCTGAACCTATAAATATGGGTGGTGGAAGAGGAAGATCACAGGGAAGAGGTAAATCTTCCCATGAGAAACCAAGAACTAATTCAAGAAGTCGTTCAAGAGGTTCTAGGGGTAGAAGCTCTTAATGAATCTTCTATAAATATTTTTCTTCTATGTTGAAAAAAGATATATATAGCGATCAAGAAAGGCTCAAACCTAACTACAATTTTCACTAAAAAGCCATTTATGTAAAAAAGTGTATCAAAAAT
>JBEPWC010000237.1:0-3502 GCA_041642615.1 Sulfurimonas sp.
TAAAACATTTGGCATAATGGAAAGGTAGACTTCCATCTAAAGTTTTAGGTCTTGTTGTGGAGTGGGCAGAAAACCATCAAGATGAACTTATGAAAAATTGGAATGATATTAAAGAGACTGGAGAGTGGCATAAAATTGAGCCATTAGTTTAAATTTAAGGGAGTAATGTTATGTTGAGTGTTATAGATGCAAAATATCAGGATAATTATAAAGTACTACTTCAGTTTAATGATAATAAAGAGGGAATAGTTGACTTAAAAGATTTTATTTTAAATGGAAAAATAAAACCTTTTAAACAATTGCAAAATATTGAAAAATTTAAAACTTTTAAAGTTGATTATACTTTAAAATGGAACGATGACCTAGACTTAGCACCTGAATATCTATATTTTAAAGCTTTTGAAAATGAAAAATCTTTAAAACCAAAGTTTCAAGAATGGGGTTATATCTAACTTATAATGCACCCCAAAAAAAGAACCAAATCAAGAAAAGTTTTTATTCCTAAATGTTAGAATTTGAATGGGCCTGGGCTAGTGGGTATGTTGCGGCAAAGTCTATAAGCAAAACATAACTTGAGGTGCGGCTTTAGCCGTACCTAAAATATGACATAATACATCATGAGTAAAAAAGAAAGATTAGAAAAAGAAATAAGTGATTTGCCTAAAAATGTTTAAATTAATTTTGCTAAACTTTTTAGCTTGACACCTCTGTCATTCCCAACTCCCCACTTCCGTCATTCCCAGCTTGACTGGGAATCTAACCTGAGACACTAGATCCTCTGGTCAAGCCAGAAGATGACGGAAAGGTCATTCCTAGCTTAACACTCCGTCATTCCCAGCTTGACACACAGTTGCAATTCTATAAAAAAAAAGGTATAATTGCACTTCTAAAATTCCGCACCCATACGGAATAAAAAAATATATAGTGATGCGTACTTTGACGCGTTGCAAAAGGCAAAATAATGAAAAAAGATATCCATCCAAAACAAGTTGTTTGTACTGTAACATGTGCATGTGGAAACACTTTTGAGACAAAAAGTGAAACTGATACTATGAGAATTGACATCTGTAATGAGTGTCATCCGTTCTTTACAGGATCTGAGAGAATGGTAGATACTGCAGGACGTATAGACAAGTTCAAAAAACGTTATAACATGGACTAAGCAGGAATTTCTTCTTGCTAACTCTAGTTCCAACTCCGATTGGAAACATAGGCGATATATCACTTAGAGCGATTGAGACTCTAAGTGAAGCCGACATACTCCTTTGCGAAGATACTCGCGTTACAAAAAAACTAATCCATATACTAAAAGAGCGTTATAACACCAGCTTTAAAGAAGACCAAGAGTTTATAAGTCTGCATTCACATAATGAAAAACACTTTGTTGAGAAACTTCAAATGCAATTTTTTGAGCAAAATGTTGTTTATGTTAGTGATGCAGGTATGGCAGGTGTTAGTGATCCAGGTCAAATGTTAGTGCGTTACTGTATTGACAACGGTGTAGAGTACGATGTTCTACCAGGTGCAAATGCTGTTTTGACAGCTTTTGTAGCAAGTGGATTTGTTGAGACTCAGATGCTATTTTGGGGTTTTTTACCACATAAAGGCAAAGAGAGGGCTAAGTCACTTCAAGGTGCACTAAACAGTGGTTACACGACTATAGTTTATGAATCCCCGCATAGACTTGAAAAGCTCTTAAATGAGCTTATTGAAGAAGACCATGAGAGGGAGATCTTCTTGGCTAAAGAGCTTACAAAAAAGTACCAGAGATATGTAAATGGAACTGCTTCTAAGTGTTTAGAGCAACTTGGTGGAAATTTTAAGGGTGAGTGGGTTGTTGTGATCAAAGCTGGTGAGACCCATAATGCAAGTGCCATAAGTCAAAAAGATATACTAGCACTAGATATACCTAAAAAACAGCAAGCAAAGCTGATCTCAAAGATAACTGGTGAAAATACTAAAGAATGCTATCAAAGATTGATAAGTAAGTGACCCTAGATAATTATATATCTGCGGTTTCTTACTTATTGTAACTTTAATATATTTAGGGTAGAATAAGCTCATGTTAATTTATGCAAAGCAACCGGTTAATTATGTAATACAAAATTACCCCTCAAAAATCAAAACACTATACCTTGCAAAAGAGATAGATAAAAAAGAGTATTCTCGTCTTATGAAGATGGACTTTGAAGTTAAGAGGATCCCCTCAGATGCAGCAGGAAAGATGTGCAAAAATGCTTCTCATCAGGGTATGCTCGCTGAGGTTGAAGAGTATAATTTACATGAGTACAAAACATTTTTAGATAAAGATTTTGTTTTAGTTTTATCATCTTTAACCGATGTTGGAAACATAGGTGCGATCATAAGAAGTGCTTATGCACTTGGTGTAGATGCAGTTGTAGTGTGTGGAGTTAAAAGGCTCCCACTAGAAGCTATTATGCGTACAAGTACCGGTGCACTTTATGATATCCCTTTTGCGATTGAGCAAAATATCCATAATGTTTTAAATGATCTTAAAACGTCAGGTTTCACCTCGTATGGGGCTGATATGGGCGGGGTTGATATTAGAGATGTAAAAGTGGCAAAAAAAAGAGTTTTAGTTTTAGGTAGTGAGGGTGAGGGTTTGACTAGTAGGGTTAGTTCAAAACTTGAGACAATAGTTAGTATAAAGATGGCACATGAGTTTGATAGTTTAAACGTGAGTGTAGCTGGTGCAATTTTGATGGATAGGATGAGATATGAGTGAAAATCAGGATTTGAGTTTAGAGATTAAAGTACCAAGTATTCAAGAGGTTGATCAGGAAAAACTACAAGAAAATTATGAACAACTAAGAGATATAACTCCACAAAAAATTCACGAACAAACTCATATACCAAAAAGGCAAAGCGAAGATATAGTAGAGGGTAATTTTGAATCTATGAACAGGATCCAGTTTACTGGGTTTATCTCTATACTTGAGCGTGAGTATTCGCTCGATCTAAGTGCACTAAAAGCTGAGGGATTAAACTCATTTGTAGATACTGATGAATCTATAGAAGATGCAGAATCAAAAGTTTTTGTATCATCTAAAAAAGCAAAGAGTTATAAGGGTTTGTATATAGTTGTTGCACTACTTGTGTTTTTATTTGTAATATACCAAGTATCTTTAAAAGAGGAAAATGTAGAACCAAAAATAGATAATAAAAAAATAGAACAAGTTAGAACAAAGATAGCACCAGAAGAAAATTTAGTAGCACCAGAAGAGAACTTGGTAGAATCACAAGAGATCAAAGAAGAACTAAAAGAAGAAGTTGTTGTAGATAAAGAGATCCAAAAAGTAACAGAGTTAGAGATAATTCCAAATTCCAAACTATGGGTTGGATATATAGATCTAAACACAGGTAAAAAGCAGCAAAAGGAATTCTATAATGGATTAAGTTCTACAAATCGTAGTATTCTGTGGTCTTTAAATTCATCGCCAATACCAGGAATTCAATTAGGAACGACACGCCCCATATTCTT
>JBEPWC010000238.1:0-3473 GCA_041642615.1 Sulfurimonas sp.
ACTTTGCTTTGTGTACATTACTATAAGGGAAAAATATGATAGATATTCAAAAAGAGATACACGCAAAATACCCAAACCTAAAAAACAACAAACTTCTAAACTCATCACTTTCAAAGTTTGCAAAAACGGTTGTTCATGAAAAAACTATTAATGACTTTTTACAAAAGTATGATCACTTAAAAGGTTTTGAGTTTGTAGATGCTGTTTTGGAGTACTTTAACTTTGGCTACTCTTTGTCTGAGAGTGAGCTAGAAAACATCCCAACATCTGGTCGTGTGGTGATTGTCTCAAACCACCCTTTAGGATCACTTGATGGGTTTTCGCTACTAAAGCTAGTTGGCAAGATCAGACCAGACGTAAAGATCGTGGCAAATGACTTTTTAGCCGAATTTAAGTCCATAGAATCTCTTTTGATCACCATAAACAACTTTAAAGACAAACAAACAAAAGAGTCAATCTCCAACATATACAACCACCTAAACAATGAGGGTGCGATCATAATATTTCCAGCTGGAGAGGTAAGTCGCATGACACCAAAAGGTGTAAGGGATGGTAGATGGCAAAAAGGTTTTTTAAAGTTTGCCATGCGTACAAACAGCCCAATTTTACCTATCTACGTAGGTGCAAAAAACTCTAAAACATTTTACTCAGTTAGTACGCTTAACAAAAAGATCTCTACATTGCTACTTTCACATGAGATGTTTAAACAAAAAAACAAACATATAAACATAAAAATAGGTGAGTTGATCCCAAATGAAAACATATACCCATCTTCACTTAAAACAGATGGGGTTGTAGAGCTTTACAGGCAACATGTATACCAGTTAAAAAAGGGTCGTACACTTTTTAAAACCCAAAAAGCTATAGCACATCCTGAGCGCACTAAGCTTATAAAAAAAGAGCTAAAAGAAGCTGAGATTTTAGGTGAGACTAAAGATGGCAAAAAGATATATCTGTATGCAAATACAGAGGAATCGATCGTACTAAAAGAGATCGGGAGACTTCGTGAAGTTGCTTTTAGAAAGGTTGGTGAGGGTGCAAACCAGCGTCGTGATCTTGACCGCTATGACAAGTACTACAAACATATAGTTTTATGGGATGAGGATGATCTAGAGATAGTAGGTTCATACCGCATAGGCGAATGTAAAGAGATCATAGGTAAATTTGGGCTTGAAGCACTCTACAACACGACACTTTTTGACTTTTCAGACGAGTTTATACAGATGTTGCCAGACTCTATAGAGTTAGGTCGTAGTTTTGTTCAACCAAGGTATTGGGGGACAAGAGCACTTGACTACTTGTGGTATGGGATCGGTGCATATCTAGCTAAAAATATTCACATTAAGTATATGTTTGGTCCAGTTAGTTTGAGTGCTACGTACTCTCAAATCTGTAAAGATATTATCTTTAACTTTTTTGACAACTACTTTGCAGATCAGCAAAACCTAATTAGCTCAAAATCACCATATAACTTTAAAACAGATAGCAATCTACTTAGTATTTTAGACAAAGAGCTTGTCAAAAACAACTACAAAGAAGATTTTAAAACTGTTAAAAAACTTCTTAAAAATTTTGACAACTCAGTTCCTGTACTTTACAAGCAATATGCTGAGCTCTGTGATGATGGCGGTATAAAGTTTTGTGCATACAACATCGACAAAGATTTTGCTTCGTGTGTTGATAGCTTTATAGTTGTAGATGTATCTAAAATAAAAGATTCTCAAAGAAAAAGGTATATTAATTAAATAAATACTTATACTTTTAATAAGCTTTAATTTTAATAGGATAATATTACGAAATTTATTTTGCAAGGACTACTTATGGATAGAAGAGATTTTTTCAAATCATCTCTTGTAGCCTCAGCAGCTATAATGGGTACATCTCTAAATGCTGGTGTTACAACACAACCGATTGACTATAGAAAAGTTTCTAAAATGGCTTTTCCTGAAAAAAAACCACTTATTACTTATTCTGACAGACCACCACTTTTAGAATCACCAAGAGGAACATTCACACAGGCTTTAACTCCAAACGATGAATTTTTTGTTAGATGGCATATGCCTGAAATCCCAACACATATAGACCCTGACAAGTATACTATCCATATTGATGGTTTAGTAGATAAAGAGTTACATATCTCTTTAAATGATCTAAAAACTAACTTTGAACAGGTTGAAGTAGATGCTGTACTTCAATGTGGTGGTAACTCAAGAAGTGCATATAAACCTATAGCTGGTGGTATCCAGTGGGGTAGTGGTGCTATGGGATGTGCTAGATGGAAAGGTGTAAGACTCTCAGATATTTTAGCGCGTGCCGGACTTAAAAAAGAAGCAAAATATATCGGTTTTAACGGTAGAGACAAAGCGGCGTATTATGAAACTCCAAACTTTGTTCGTGAGCTTGAGCTTCATGAACTAGATGATCACGTTATTTTAGCGTACCAAATGAATGATGAAGACCTACCTTACCTAAACGGTTACCCTTTACGTTTAGTTATCCCTGGATACTACTCAGATAGTTGGGTTAAAATGATCAGCAATATAACTGTTACAGACAAATATAGATCTTTATTTTTTATGGATGTAGCTTATCGTGTACCTGATAATGAAACAGAAAGTGAAACTCCTGAGGATAGATTTAAACCAACTAAACCTATTACGACTATGAATGTAAAATCGGTTATCGGTTATCCTGAAAATGGTGACAAAATCTACCATAACTCACATGTAGTTGTTCGTGGTGTAGCGTGGGATGACGGTCATGGTATTAAAGCTGTTAAGGTTTCAACTGATGAGGGTAAAACTTGGGAAGATGCATTGATCAAAAAGGCTGGACGTTACGCATACCAAGCTTTTAGATTTGCTTTTAAACCAACCAAGTATGGAAAAGTAAAAATCATGGCTAAAGCTATTGATAACTTAGGTAATGAGCAACCATTAGCTAAAAACGTTCTTTGGAACCACGGTGGATACAAATATAACGGTATCGATGAAGTTACAGTAGAAGTGATATAGGGAGCAATGATGAAAAATATTTTAATAAAAACTTTAATAGCAGCAACACTGAGTGCTGCGCCACTTCTAGCACAAGTAAAAGGTGATATAGCAGTTCCATATATACCATATGAGATTAAAATGGGTAAAGGGTTTGATGCAGTTCAAACAAACTGTCTAATGTGTCACTCTTTTGGATATATCATAAACCAAGGTCCTCAAAGCTACGAGTTTTGGGCTAAAAAAACTGAAAAAATGATCGTACATTTTAAAGCTCCAATCAGTGATGAAGATGCTAAAACTGTAAATGATTACCTCTTTGAACACTACGGAAACGGTAAACTAAAATAGAACTCCAACTTTAACTCCCTTTTATGGGAGTTACTTCCTATAACTTTGCAATGCCTGCATATAACTTGAGCGCTCATACGCTGAAGGGTTACTAGTATGTTTAAGAGATATACTCCCGATCATCTGCTC
>JBEPWC010000239.1:0-3472 GCA_041642615.1 Sulfurimonas sp.
AAAGTACGATTAGTTTTTTCATTTTTATTTATCTCCATTTGCTAGTTTTATCATTGCAAAAATACGCTCATTTCTTTTGTTTTGCGCCATTTGCAACTCAAGTATTTTTTGAATTTGACTAGATTGTTTGATCATCACATCACTCATTGACGCAAGGTTTTCTTTGTATCTTTCTTCGTAGTTTTTGTAGATCTCATCTGCTAGTTCTAACTCTTTTTGTAAAAAAGATATCTTTGCATCTTGAGTCTCGATCTGGGTCCTTAACTCTGCTAACTTTAGTTTTATACCATGTTTTGCTAGTTGTACTTGAGATTGTGTTTTAAGTTTTTGGATCTTTGCTTCTTGAACTTTAGCATTGTCAACCCCTCCATTAAAAAGATTCCATGAAAGTCTAGCACCAACTGTGTAAGCTTTATGATCATTAGCATCTCCCAAAAACTTATCATCAGCAGTTGAAAGCTCTGCAAAAGCTCCTACCATTGGGTAAAAGTTAGACTGTTCTACATCTACCATCGAATCTCTGATCTTTAAACCGGTTGCAGCTTTTTTAATATCTAGGTTATTGTCAATTATATCATCATCACTGATCATAGGCATCGTTATGTCTTTTTTTGGAACCTCTATGGCATCTACATCTTCATTTAGTAAAAAGCCAATAAAATGGTAAAGTAGGTCTTGGTTGTAGCTCATCTCTGAGATCATACGCTCAACATCGCCTTTTTTAGCTTGGATCTCTAAAAGGTCTGTTTTTGTAGCGTAACCTTCCTCTATCATACTTTTTACCATATTTTCAAGTTTGCTTATGTTTTTCATGATGATTTCAAGATTATTTACAGATCTCTTAAGTAGTGCCATATCGTAAAAACTCTTTTTAAGCTGATAGGTTTTTTCACTTATTACCTCGTCTTTATTAAGAGATTTTAATCTTGTCATAGACTCCATGATATCTGTGTATGAGCTGATCTGAAACCCTGTGAAGAGTGGGATCTGGTACTTCAGTTTTGTTTGAAAGTGTGTTCTTGAATCTGGGTAGTTTAGATCATCTGGTGCGGTTGAGAGCATCTGAGATTGCATAGCAGGATCACCCATCATGCTTGAAAATGTTGCAAAATCTCCACCTGAAGCTTGCATGGTCTGCCCAATTCCACCTAAAAAATCAGAAAACCCAAAGTCACCAAAAGTAGCCTCACGACTCTCTAGTTTAAAACCAAAAACATTTCCAGCACTATCAGAGTTTACTACATCTTGAATAAGTTCAAGTTTTCCCCAGTTAGATCCACTAACAGTGTCAACCTTCTCTTTCGCAGCTTTTACATCTAAAGTAGCAGCTTTTATCTCTAAGTTTTTAGAGTTTAGTATTTTAAGAGCATCATCAAGCGAGAGTGGCTCTTTTGCATTTAGCAAAATAAAACTAAACATTAAAAAAAGGATTTTTTTCATATATTTTTTCTCCTAGTTTTTTTATGTTGTATTTATATTTAAATTAAGTAGAAATTATACCATACATAATATTTATTTCATAAGTATTTTTTTGAGATATAAGTTAAATAAATAATCATACTTTAAGAAAATATCACTAAAATTTGATCAATTTTTTATTAAGAGAGTTATCTATGGCACATGCATGTCCAGTTTCATTTAAAAGCATAAACCTCACAGTTTCAAGGCTATCATCATTTATCGTTAGTTTGCTTGTGTTGTGCTATCTATATAGTTATAATGTTTATATACTCTACTTTTTATTCATAGACTTCTCAACCCGTTTGTTTTATGATAAAAAATTCTCTTTAGTTGACACACTCTCTAGGGTTTTAAAAAGCACTTTAAGACTAAAAGATATCTTTGTTGATAGTGGTGCTAAAAAACTAGCAGGGATTTTCGGACTTTTATTTGTAGTGCTTTTAATTGTGTCACACTTTATGGATCTGAAAGTGTTTGCTTTTGTAGTTGCTGGGGTGTTTATACTTTGTTCGTTAATGGATGCTCTGGTAAACTACTGCGTTGGATGTAAAATATACTTTATAATCAAAAAAATATATCCTAACTTTATGAACCCATAAGGAGTGAGCATAGATATGCAGATGGTAGTTGATTCTTTTCGTGCTAAGGGAAAAATTTTTAAAAAGATGCAAGAAGTAGCCCCAAAAGAGCTAGGCATAAGAAACAAGATCAAAATGTACAAAGCGACAGATACAAACGGTTATTTTTGGGCTATATTTGCCGTTAGTCAAAAGTCCCGTTTACTTATGAAAGATGTTCACAAGTTTGAAGAGATACATGCAAAACTTACAATACTTTTTGATCATAACTTCAAACATAAGTTTTTGTTTGTAGACGCTCCGATTTGCTCAAAAGCAAAGCAAGCTTTTAAACAAAAAGGTTGGAAGCTAGGCTAATGCTTCTGTGCGATATTGGAAATACCTCGTATCATTTTTTAGAAGATGAGAAAAGTTTTAAAAAGATTGTAAAAGATTTTGACCCCTCAAGAGTAAAACAGAGAGTTTTTTATATATGTGTTGAGCCAAATATAAAAAAAACACTTAAAACACTTCATAACTGGATCGATCTTAGTCAAAATATAGATATGTCAAAGTACTACCAAACTATGGGAATAGACAGAGTAGTCGCATGTGAGGCAATAGAAAATGGTGTGATCGTAGATGCTGGAAGTGCGATCACAGTTGATCTTGTAAAAAAAGGTGAGTTTCAAGGTGGGTTTATATACCCTGGAATATCTAAGATGAAAGATACATACAAAGAGATCTCATCTGCACTTGATTATGAGTTTAACTTTGATCTTGAGACTAAAAAACTTCCTAAAAACTCACAAGATGCGATCAGTTATGGATTTTTAAAACCATTTGTTTCTGAGGTTACCTCCTACAATACGCCTATCTATCTAACAGGTGGAGATGCTAAAACTCTAAAACCACTTTTTAAAGATGCAACTCTAAATGAGTTGTTAATTTTCGATGGTATGAAAAAGCTTATACAAACTACAGCTAAATTTAGATAAAATCCCATAAATTTTACAACAAGGTTATATGTATGTTAACAGTCGCACTTCCAAAGGGTCGTATAGCAAAAGAGACTCTTGAGATTTTTGGAGAGATTTTTGGTGATGAGTTTGTTTTTGATGATAGAAAACTGATTTTAGATACTCCAGATTTTCGTTTTTTACTAGTTAGAAACCAAGATGTAGCGACATATGTGTACCATCAAGCAGCAGATATTGGGGTTGTGGGGCTTGATACACTAGAAGAACAAGGGCTTGATGTAATCCGTTTACTTGATCTAAAAAAAGGTGTTTGTAAAGTAAGCATAGGGATGAAAAAGGGTGAAAAACTTGACCTTAACAAGCCTGATCTTAAAGTAGCTTCAAAGATGGTAAACATAACTAAGCGTTACTTTGAAGAGCGTGCTGTTAGTGTAGAGATCATAAAGCTGTATGGCTCGATCGAACTAGCACCTC
>JBEPWC010000240.1:0-3470 GCA_041642615.1 Sulfurimonas sp.
TCAAAAAGCTCTTAGAAGCCTTGCAAATATGATGAGTGATATCAGGTATATAACCAAAAACTTAGATAAAGATATAGTAAACCCAGCTTCTTCAGCCATAGAAGAGTTAGACCTGATTCTAAAAGATGTAAATCAAAAACTAAAGGACTTAGATGGTACTGTTAAAGCTGTTGGATCATACGATAAGGATCTAAAAAATATAAAAACTCAAATAAATTCAGGGCTACAAAAATCAAACGATCTTTTAGATAAAGTGGATGCATTGTTAGTTGATGAAGAGAGTTCTGAGGTAAGATTGCCATGATAAAAATTATTTTACTGTTTATACTCTTTTTCTTTACAGCCTGTTCTTTTTCAACACCACCAAATGAGTGGCAGTATAAAACTTCAAACTCTTTTGAACTTTATGTTAAAAGCTTTTTATCTTCAAAAGAGGTTTTGTCAGAAGGTGATTTTAAAAGGGCGGTTAAACATGCAAAACACAGTTCAAATTTAGATATTCTTGCAAAAATTTATCTTGGTAGATGTGCAATACGCAACTCAGTTGGGATAGAGGATAGTTGTAAGGAGTTTGTAGAACTTAAAAGTTTGGTAGATAGTAAAAGTTTAAATAGCTATTATCTTTTTATTACTAAAAAATTAAAAATAGAAGATGTAGAGTACCTTCCAAGTGCATATAAAGATTTTGCACAGATGTATTTAAATAAAAACTACATCCATGCTAAGAAAGAGATGTTTAACATTGAGAAATTAAGCTCAAAGTTAATAGCTGCAAATATGATAAAAAGAAATATGAATACTAAAGATATTGAGAAATTACTTGAAGATATATCATTTTATGGTTATAAAAAGTCTGTTTTATATTGGTTGGGTGTGTTAAAGTCAAAAACAAATGATACACAAAAGATCAAAAAAATTGATAAAAAGATAAAAATTTTGAAATCTTAAGTGCAGTATAATCTTTAGAGTCAGGTTAAAGACCATACATGGAGAATCGATACAAAAATTATAGTAAAAGATTGTTACAGCAACGTTAATAGATTTTAATCTAGATTTAGTTAATATTACTTTAAACAAAGGACACAAACATGAAAGACTGTAAAACACTTCAAGAAGTAAGAGAAGAGATCGATAAAATAGATGATCAGTTAGTCGAACTTATAGCTGAGAGAAATAGCTACATACACCAAGCTGTAAGGTTTAAAAACTCGATCGATGAGATCAAAGATGATGAGAGAGTTGAGCTTGTAAAACAGCGTGCTCGTGCAAAAGCTATAGAGCTAGACCTCTCACCAAACTTAATAAGTGAGCTTTTTACAAAGATGATAGATGAGATGGTAGAGTCTGAAATAGCTCAGTTTCGCGATAAAACAAATTTTTAAGGCAGACATGAAGAAGATATTTTTTTTAATTTTAATAACTTTAAATCTATATGGATATGAAGCATTTGTATCTGCAAAAGAACTAAAAAATGTTTTAGATGACAGGTCACTAGTGGTTATAGATATTAGTGATAGCTATGAAAAAAGTCATATAGTTGGTGCTCAAAGCTTAAATGTTAAAAAACTCACAGATCAACAAAATAAACTGATTGAACAAGAGGAGTTACAAGATATTTTTAGAGAACTTGGGATCAGCAGTAGTTCAAATGTAGTTATATATGGTAGAGGTACAAAAGATGATCTTAAAGACTCAGCATTTTTAGCCTATATTTTTATATCTAATGGTTTTGAAAATGTAAGTATACTAGATGGTGGTTACATGGCATGGGTATTTGAGTATGACTTTTTTACAACCATAGATGTTCCAAAGGTAGAGGATGGCACACTTACTCTAGAGAGTAAAAACTTATCAGTAGGTTTTGAGGAGCTCTTAGAGAGAGAAGATACTTTGATCATAGATGCTAGGTATCCACAAAAATACTACGGGATCTCTAAAAATGAAGATGACAAATATGTTGGACATATCCCAGGGGCTAAAAATTCCTATTTTTATTACAAATTTTTAAAAGATCAGACACTGCGATCTAGTGATGAGCTAGATCTGTTTTACAAAGATGGTTTAAAACTAAACGAGTACAAAAAGATAGTTATATATGCAGATGATCCAAAAGAAGCTGCAGTTGAGTGGTATGTGATCTATAAACACTTAGGCTATAAAAATGCAAAAATCTACTACAATTCATTTAAAGAATACGTTGACTGGGAGCTTAAAACAGAGCGTTTTAAGTGGGAATAAGATAATATAACATCACTAAAAATATGAGAGAACACAACATGATAACATTTAGTCAAATGCTACTAAAACTTCAAGAATTTTGGATGAGAGAGGGTTGTAATATTGTCCAACCTTACGATATTCCAGCGGGGGCGGGGACATTTCACCCTGCTACTTTTTTACGCTCACTAGACTCAACTCCATGGGCTACAGCTTACGTAGCGCCAAGCCGTCGTCCAACTGATGGGCGTTATGGGGAAAACCCAAACAGACTAGGATCTTACTATCAGTTTCAAGCACTCATAAAGCCATCACCTGAGAATATTCAAGAGCTTTATTTAAAATCTTTAGAGTACTTAGGTCTTGATGTAAGCAAACACGATATCCGTTTTGTTGAAGACAACTGGGAGTCTCCAACACTTGGTGCATGGGGGCTAGGATGGGAAGTGTGGTTAAATGGTATGGAAGTTACTCAGTTTACATACTTTCAGCAAGTTGGCGGGATCGAGTGTGATCCTGTGGCAGTTGAGTTGACATACGGAACTGAGCGTTTAGCTATGTACTTGCAAGATGTTGATAGTGTATTTGACATAGTTTGGAACGAAAATGAGCATGGTAAAACTCTATACAAAGATGTACATAAAGAGAGTGAGATAGAGTTTTCAAAGTACAACTTTGAAGTAGCAGATACAGATATGCTTTTTGAAGATTTTAATGCAAAAAGCAAAGAGTGCCTAAAAGCACTAGAAGCTGGACTTCCACTTCCTGCATACGATCTATGTATGATGGCATCAAACACGTTTAATGTACTAGATGCAAGAAAGGCGATCAGCCAAACTGAGCGTCAAAACTACATCTTAAAGATCCGCGAACTCTCAAAAGGTTGTGCCCAGCTTTACAAAGCACAAGAACAAGATAGACTAAAGAGGGTTAGAGGCTAGTCTAATTTGTCGCAAACTATTATAGGTCAGATTGATCGCATACTTTTTGAGAGTGATGATGGTTTTTTTATAGCAGTTCTTAAAAGTGGTGAGAAGATATCTGGTACCTATTTTGAGAGTAATGTAAGCCATATTAAAAAGTCAGCTGTAACACTAACAGGTGAGTGGCATGAGCATAAAAAGTATGGTAAAACCTTTAAGTTTGACTCCATAAAGGTAAACCAAAATCAGCTTTTTTAGTTTTTAAACAACATTTTAAAAGGTTTTACAAAAAAACTCTCCTCTGAGCTGATAGAGAAGTTTGGCGTAGAA
>JBEPWC010000241.1:0-3466 GCA_041642615.1 Sulfurimonas sp.
AGCAGGTAAAAAGATGGATAACAATAAACACTTAGAAAACTTTTCAAGATGGATCACTAGCAAAGGTCTAAGTGCTAAAGTTCCAACTGATGTTGATCGTTTAAAAAAGCTATCTGTCCTTGATCTAACAAAAGCAAAACTAAGAGAGCTTCCAGAATCAATCTGCTATCTTGAAAACTTGAGTGTTTTAAAACTCTCAGGAAACAGGCTAACTAAACTTCCTGAGAATTTAGGAGAGCTTAAAAAACTAAGAAACCTACAATGTGAAAACAACCTTTTAGAGGATTTGCCACAAACCATAGGCGATCTAGAATCTTTAGTGATCCTAAATCTAAATGGAAACAAACTCACACAACTTAGAGATGAGTTTTTTAAACTCACAAAACTAACACGCTTAACAATAGCTGCTAATTCGCTAGAATCTATGCCAGAGGAGATGATCAACCTAAAGAACTTACTCTACTTTTCACTAGATACAAACAAGCTAAAAGAGCTTCCAGAGGTCTTTGAAAAGATGTCTTCACTTTACTACCTCGATCTCTCATACAACTACCTTACAAAGATCCCAAACTCCCTAAGTAAGATCGATGAGCTTGAGACACTTCTCTTAGAGGGCAACAAAATCCAAAACCTACCCTCTTTAGAATCGCATGATATGCTTATAAAACTAAACCTTAGCCACAACAGCTTAGGTAAAATAGATTTTGACATAAGCAAATTAGAAGATCTGCAACTACTAGATCTTGAAAACAATAAACTAGAGTTTCTGCCCGATAGCATTTGTAAGTTAGAGCGTCTTAACTGTCTAAGTGTAGGTGCCAACAGATTAAAAGAGTTGCCAGAGTGTATAGGTGAGCTTCAAAATCTACTTGAGCTAGACATTGATGAAAACAACATTAAAGAGTTTCCACCCTCTTTTTATAAACTAAAAAAACTTAAAACACTTTACATAGATGAAAATGATGGACTTAAAAGACCCAACCTGCCATCCTTGAAGTTTTGCGATCTTGACTAGACAAAACAAGCACTCAAATAACCAACAACACTTGATTCATCACCACTTGCATCTGCACTTGTTCTATAGTCAAGTATTTTAGGTTTTAAAGAAAGTTTTTTTGCACTCATTATCATCGCTTCAACTCCTAAGATACCACATGCTTCGCAACCGCTTTGTAGTTTCTGTGTGTCTAGCTCTGCAACTGCATCTATGCAGATGTTATCTAACGTATTAGCGTCATCTAAGCTGTAAAAATGGCTTAGATCAGTACTTATAACCACTCCCCACTCATCATCTGAATATACAAAGTCTATGATCTCAGATACCAGCTTTGGAACAGCCGAGCCATACACAAGTTCTATGATCTCTACACCATCTATATAGTGTTTTAAAAATGGAAACTGAACCTCTGTGGAGTGTTCGTGATGTGCTTGAGTGTTACACTCCAAGCTAAACTCTTCTTTTAGTTTTTTTAACATTTTGTTATCTGTTTTTATATCTCCAAATGGAGTTTTATATGCTTCAAAATCACAAAGTGAAACACCATCAACTGATACCCTATGAGATGGTCCGATCACAACAAACTTTTTTTTGCCACTTTTCTTTAGTGACTTGTATGAAAAGTTTGCACTATACCCTGAAAAAACGTAACCAGCATGGGGGACTATAACTGCTTTTGACTCTGGTATCTCACTATCTTTTTTGTCACATATGCTCTCAAAATGTTTTATGTATCTCTTGATCTCTTGATCACTGTTTGGATAAAAACTACCAACTACACTCATCTCTCTTTTCATTGAAACACTCCATCTATAAAGTTTTTACACTCACTGCATTTATTGTCTTTTAAAGACAAAATTTTTGTATCAAAATAATCTCTTTGTATAAGTGTAGCTCCACACTTGTTACAGTAGGTGTTACTATCTATATTTACATTACCAAGGTAGACATACTTGATCTCATGCTGCTTTGCTATTTCTTTTGCTCTGTCTAAAAGCTCTAGTGAGGTTGATGGAGTATCTTGCATCTTAAAATCAGGATGAAAGGCACTAAAGTGCCACGGTATATTTTTCCCTAATTTTTTAGATATAAACTCTGCCATTTTGGTGATCTCCTCATCACTGTCGTTATCACCTGGGATCAAAAGTGTTGTGATCTCAAGCCAGATATCACTAGCGGCAAAAAGCTCTAGTGAATCAAGCACACCATCTAGATCAGCTTTTAGCACTTTTTTGTGGTAATCTTTTGAGAAGCTTTTAAGATCTACATTTATTGCATCTACCCAGCTTTTCATATCTTCTATAGTCTCACGAGATTCATAACCGTTTGATACAAAAACGTTTTTTAAACCATGCTCTTTTGCCAATAAGCCTATATCTTTTGCATATGGGTACCAAATTGTAGGTTCATTATATGTATAACTTACACTTTTGCAGTTGTTTTTTAAAGCCAGATCAATAATGTCTTGGGGTGTATATACAACACTCTCATCTATAGCCGATGTTTGAGATATGGAGTAGTTTTGACAAAATGGGCACCTAAAGTTACACCCAACTGTACCAAGCGATAATGACTTAGATGATGGCAAAAAGTGGTAAAGTGGTTTTTTCTCTATAGGGTCTACATGTAGAGCTGATGGATGGTTGTACGTTTTGTTTACGAGTTCTTGGTTTTCATTAAAGTTTATCCCACAAATACCATGTTTGTTTTCTTTTAAAGTGCAGTAATGTCTACACAAAACACATGTGATCGAGTTCTCATTTTTATAGCGGTAGTATTTCATTGAAATCCTCCTCTATAGCTTCAACCTGATACTTGTAGATATCTGGATGCTCTTCATAAATAGATGGATCTGTGCCAGCTTTGAAACTAAGATGGTTTAAAAACTCATCTTTAAAAGGGAGCTGTTCCCAAACTTGTGGTAAAAACGTACCATGATACGATCCATACTTTAAAATAAGCCCATCAACATCTACCTCGATCTTATCTTTTAGATCATCAAAGTCATCATACTCTATAAGTTGAGGCTTTGTTAAAACAGACACTTCTAAAGTCAGATCACTTAGTTCATCTTCATCAAGTGGTGAGAACCTAGGATCTTCAAATGCAGCAGCGTTGGCATTGTTTAAAATATCGTCTAAAAGCATCTGGTGAGCTATGATTGAGCCTATACAACCCCTTAACTCACCATTATGTTTTAGGGTCACAAATGATGCACCATCATCTTTTAAAAAAGGGTGACTTTGTAAAAGTTTAGTTGTATTTATACTAACACTATTATCAAATCTACTTAATATGCTAGTTTTAGCAACCTGAAGCACTATATGATCTAACATGACAACTCCTTATATTTTATTTAAAGATCTTTTTTTGGTGGACTAAAGTGATACCCCTGAGAATAATCTATTCCTAACTTTTTTATAGTTTTAAATATCGCTTCATCCTCTATAAATTCCGCTATCGTTTTAA
>JBEPWC010000242.1:0-3412 GCA_041642615.1 Sulfurimonas sp.
CATGAGTTAAAATCTCAGAGTGAGTTAAGTGAATTAAAAAACCAAAACACCTCAAATATAAGTACAAGATCACTTAAGAGAACTGGTGTTTTTACAGCTATTGCAATAGGAATTCATAATTTTCCAGAGGGTTTTGCTACATTTGTTTCAGCCCTAGATGGCTTGGCACTCGGGATTCCGATCGCTTTGGCAATAGCTATTCATAACATACCAGAGGGTATGGCTGTGAGTCTTCCGATCTACCATGCAACAGGAGATAAAAAGAAGGCTTTTTATTATGCATTTTTTAGTGGATTTGCTGAGCCTGTCGGTGCATTAATAGGCTTTTTTATCTTGCTTCCACTGATGGGTGATCTAACACTTGGGATCACTTTTGGGATAGTAGCTGGGATAATGATCTACATAAGTTTTGATGAGCTCCTCCCTGCTTCAAGGATCTATGGAGATGAACATAGTACAATACTTGGGATGACACTAGGGATGGGAGTGATGGCTTTTAGTCTACTACTATTTGATGCCATCTTGTAAGCTATTGAGCAGCTATTATGATCTTGAAACAACACCCTGTATCGGTATTTTTAACATCAATTGAGCCCTTATGATGTTCCTCTACGATCGTTTTTGACATGTAAAGACCAAGCCCTGTACCATTTTTAGCACTCTTTGTAGAGTAGTATGGTTCAAATACATGTTTTATAATATCTTTTTTAATCCCACCACCGTTATCGTAAAACTCAACAACAATCTCTTTATCATTGTCGTAAGTATAAATATTTATAGTACTACCATTATGTTTTCTATCCAAAAAGTTATCTTGCGAGTTTTTAAGAAGATTTAAAAAAACTTGCATCATCTCATTTATATGCATCGGTGTCTCTTGTGTGCTTTGTAGGTTTAGCTCTATATGTATACTGCTAGCTTCAAAAGCACCTCTTACAATGTGTAGAGCTTTTCTAATTGGTTCATTTATAGATGCTAGATTTGATTCTTTTTGAGGTTTGTAAAAAGTTCGAAAGTCATCTATGGTATTGGTTAGATTTTGTACAAACGACTCTATATCTGCTAAAGAGTGTTTTGTATCTTCTAAAAACTCTTTTCGCTTATCTTTTTTGTTAAACTCTTCAGCGTCAAGTTCTATTTGCATCTTAATATCTATTGCTGTAGCAGATATGGCAGATAAGGGTTGACGCCACTGATGAGCTATCATGGAGATCATCTCACCCATCTGTGCTAGTCTTGATTGTTGCATAAGCTTAATGTCACGCTCGCGGATAGTTTGTGCACTATTTATTCTCTCTGTAATATCAGTTCTTATCGATATAATGCTTTTTATCTTATTATTTTGGTGCATAAACGGTACTATTGTGGTTTCAAACCAAAACAGCGAGCCATCTTTTGAACGATTGCAAACTTCAGCATTCCAAGGTTTTCCAGATGAGATCTGTTTGTACATGTTTTGCCAAAACTCTTTGTCATGTTTGCCTGAACTAAGAATACTGTGGTTTTTGCCAAGTAGTTCATGACTCTCATAACCACTAATATCTAGAAACTTTTCATTTACATATGTAATTTTTCCATTTTTATCAGTTATGCTAACAATCGCGTGCTCATCAAGTGCAAATTTCTGCTCATTTAGGTTTTGAATAGCATAGCGGTATTTTTGTAGATTTTTTTCTAACTCAAGCTCGTTAGATATGCGATCAGTAATATCTTGAACAATACCGCTACTTGGGTCAATAAAACGCACCTCTATGTATTTTGTTGTCCCATCTGGCATACAGATTCTATGTATAGAATTTTCTGGAAGATCATTATTTTGAGTAGGGGTGAAAATTGATTTTACAACATCTAGATCTTTAGGATCAACAAGTTTTAGGTAATCAGCAATTTTCATTGGATGAACTGGCATCTCTAGCACACTAAAAAACTCATCACTAAATTCTAATTCACCATTATTGTGGTGAATTTTCCAAAACCCTATGTTAGCTACTTTTAGCATGTCACTTAATCTTGATGGATCAATTGTAGTGTTTTGATCAAGGTCTTTTAACATAAAAACACCCTCTTATGGTAATTTACAAAGCTTGTTGAAAGTGTACCATACAAATCTTTTTTAATTCCTATTTAAAAAAGTGTTTAGCTCTTGTTTGCTAAAACAGCTTTTTCTATAAACTTTCCATCTGATTTGTAGTGCCAAGGAAAACCACAACAACTTTCCGTAGATGATGTATCTTTTACAAATAACTTCTTTAGTAGGTTAAACATTTTAAATCCTTTTCTTTTGATAATGTAAGTATGAAATATGAGTGTTGCACAATAGTTGAAAAGTGAAAATTATCTAATAATTTGATATAATGTAAACTAAAAAATGTGTATTTAGGTTAATTATTTATGGATTCATATAGTTTATATCTTTTAACAAAAGATCTTCATGTATTATTTGTAGAGGATGACTTTAGCTTTAGAAACTCTGCATCAAATATATTTTCAAGAATGTTTAGAACATTAGATGTTGCATCTGATGGTAAGGAGGGTTTAGAAAAGTATCTCACTTATAAAAAAGAACACGATACTTATTACGATCTTGTTATAACAGATATTATTATGCCAAATATGGATGGTGTTGAGATGATTAAAAACATAATATCAAAAAACAGTGATCAGCCGATCATAGTTTTATCGGCAAGTAATGAATCTGAGTATCTGATCGATCTGATCAACATTGGGGTGGATAGGTTTATGTTAAAACCACTTCAAAGTGAAAAGATGATCTCTATACTTTACGATGTTTGTAGTAGCATAAACCCAGATAAAAGGGTAGAAAAAAAAGATTCAAATCTTTATGATCTAGGTGAAGATTATGTGTGGGATATTGAAAAAAGGGAGCTTCTATACAACTCTGAACATATTAAGCTAACAAAAAAAGAGATTCTTTTACTTGAGTGTTTGGTTAAAAACAACAATAAGCTTTGTACAAATGAACTCATCTTTGATGTGCTGTGGGGTTTAGAAGAGGAAAAAGCATCCATAAGTACTCTAAAGTCGATAATATCACGTTTAAGAAAAAAAGTCCCTCAAAGTATAATAGAAAATGTATATGGAATGGGATATAGGCTAGTAGTTAGTTAATATGAAGTCAATTAAGTATATATTTAACAGTAATTTTAAATTTTTTTGGAAAACTAAACAGGGAGTTGTCAACCTCCATAGGGAAACTTTTTTTTATCGCTTTTGTGATTGACTTTTTAAATATCCTTTTTCCAGATAAAAACTCAATATTTTTAACGCTTCCATCACTTAAAAGATCAAAGCTTACTTGTACTTCACCTTCGATCCCTCTGCGTCTTGCAACCCTTGGGTATGACTTATTCTGGTTTATTTCATTTCTAACTTTTGTGAAAAATATATTTTG
>JBEPWC010000243.1:0-3396 GCA_041642615.1 Sulfurimonas sp.
TGCTCATCGCAGGCTTGGTGGTGCAAGTGGAGATAGGGCTTGTTATGCACAAGACTATACAGGTTTAAAAATCCTACATACACTTTATGATCAAGTCCTAGCAGAGGGCATTGAGATCAAAAACGACATGTTTTTACTAGATGTTATAACAAACGAAGATAACAGAAAAGTTAGTGGTGTTAGTGTTTTAAACAAACGTAGTGGCGAAGTTGAAAACTACGAAGTTAACTCTGTGATCTTAGCTACAGGTGGATATGCAAGGCTATATGACAAACACTCCACAAACGCAGTAGGCACTAGTGGAGATGGAGTCGCTGCTGCTATTCGTGCTGGGGCTAGGGTAAGTGACATGGAGTTTGTTCAGTTTCACCCAACTGCTCTTAAAAACTCATCTATTTTGATCTCAGAGTCTGCTCGTGGGGCTGGAGGGTATCTTTTAAACTCCAAGGGTGAGCGTTTTGTAGATGAGCTTTTGCCGCGTGATCAGGTCGCACTTGCAATCCACAACGAAATAGCTAAGGGTGAGGATATATTTTTAGACATTCGCCATTTGGGTGAAGAGTTTATAGATGAGGAGCTTCCACAAGAGAGAAAACTAGCAAAGCTTTATGAGGGTGTTGATCCAGTATGTGATCTTATACCCATCAAGCCGGTTGCTCACTACACTATGGGTGGCATAGAGGTAGATAAAAACTCACAAACCATAATTAAGGGTCTTTTTGCGTGTGGGGAGTGTGCAAATCACAGAGTCCATGGAGCTAATCGTCTGGGTGGAAACTCCCTTTTAGAGCTTGTTGTGTTTGGGCGTGAAGCGGGTGTTAGTGCAGCAAAATATGCGTTGGGTGCAGCTCAGCGTGGAGAATGCCATGTGTTAGCATTCCTAAAAGCAGCACATCCAAAAAGATCTAATGATCAAGTTTATGATCAGATAAAAGAGTACACAAACGAGTTAGATTTTTACAAAGTAAGGGAGGAGCTAGGTGATCTCTTTTATGAAAAAGTTGGCATATCAAGAGATCAAAACTCTTTAGAAGAGGCTTTTGAAAAAGTGCAATACTACATCTCAAATATAAACAAGATGGGCGTAAAAGACAGCTCAAAAATCTATAACACAAACCTAATTGAGTTTTTAGAGTTTAAAAACATGTTAGAGTTAAGTAAACTTGTACTACAGGGTGCACTTGAACGTAAAGAGAGCCGTGGTGCACATTATAGAGAAGACTTTGCAGATAGAGATGAGACTTATGAAAAACACACTATTGTAGATAAAAACGGAGTTGTATCATGATCATAAAAGTTCAAAGAGAAGAATTAGTAGAGTATGATGTTAGCATGGTTAAGGGATCTACACTTTTAGAGGTTTTAAACTTTATAAAAACAAACCTTGATCCTACACTTACATACTCTAGTGGGTGTAGAAGTGGTGTGTGTGGCTCATGTAGCGTGCTGGTAAATGAAAAAGAGGTTTTAGCGTGTGCTTACAAAGTTCAAGATGGCGACAAGATTGAGCCTTTAAGAAATGTGCCCGTTATAAGGGATCTTGTTGTAGATATGGACAAGGCTTTAGAATTTAACTCTAAAAGTAAAGCATGGATCGCAAGAAGTGAAAAAACTCCAGATGTCTCAAAAGATCAAGAAAAACTAAATGAGATCCAGAGTGATTGTATACTTTGTGGGTCATGTTTTAGTGCTTGTCCTGTGTATGCAGTTAACCCTGAGTTTAAAGGACCATTTTCACTTACACGTGTTTACAAGTATGTTAGTGACGTGCGAGATGCTGATACCAAGAGCAAGATAGATGTTATACAAAACTCTGGGATCTGGGATTGTACACTGTGTAATGAGTGCACGATCGTATGTCCACAAGAGATCTCTAGTAAGGCCGATATAGAAAAACTTAGGATGAAGTCTAGTCAGTATGGATATATGGATCCAAATTTTGACAACTTTGGCGGTGGGCTTAGTTTTTAATTAGGTAACTTCCATCATCCTCTTGAACCACCCCGTCATCCTCTAGCTTGATTCACTTCGTCATCCTATGGCTTGACCAGAGGATCTAACACTTAAGACTAGATTCCAAAAAACGTTAGTTATGTTATAATAACAGTTATTAAAACAGTTTTAGAGGATACTCAGTAATGGCAAAAGAGCATTCATTTGATATAACAGCAAAGATAGATCTGCAAAACTTTAAAAACGCTATAAATTTAGTAGATCGTGAAGTGGTGAACAGATACGACTTTAAAGGTACGCCTTATGAAGTTAGCTTTAAAGAAAAAGAGAAACTTTTAGTCCTTGTAGCTGCAAGTGATAATAAGCTTGACGCACTAAAAGACATAGTGATCTCAAAGTTTCTAAAACAAGGACTTAGTTCAAAAGTCTTAGAGGAACTAAAAGTTGAAGATGCATCTGGTGGGACTAGAAAGGCTACTTTTAAAGTTGTTGACTACATAGAGAGTAAAGAAGCAAAAAAGATAACCGCAGATATAAAAAAGATGAAGCTAAAAGTTACAGCCCAGATCGAGGGTGATAGCATAAGGGTTAAGGGTAAAAACCTAGATGATCTGCAAAAAGTGATCAAAGAGATCCGCTCAAGTGAGTGGGAAGCTCCACTTACTTTTGAAAATATGAGATAATAGATATGTCAAAGATGAGCGTAGCTGATGCAGCTGAATTTTTTGGAGTTTCAAAAGAGGCAATCCATAACAGAATAAGACGTGGTTCACTGGTTTGTGAGGTAAAAGACGGGCAAAAATATGTAGATATTGATCCAAAATCTACACCGACAAATAAAGCAAAAAAAACTCCCCAAAGAAAAGCCTCAGATATAGACTCTAAATATAATGAGTTTTTAGAGGAACAAAACTCCCTTTTGCAAAAAAAAGTTGAAAAACTTGAAGATGAAACAAGAACTTTACGTGATCAAAAAGAACAGATGCTAATAGATGAGCGTGAAAAAATAGAGAGCATATACAAAGAGAAAGATGAGCAGTTAAAAAGTGTCATAAATATGATCTCATCAAATCTTATGTTAGATAAAAAGCCCGAAGTAGCAGAGAGTGTTGAAGCTGAGATAGAGACACTTGAGGTTCATGAAGAGCCTACCATAGAAGAGAACTGGGTATCTTTAAAGAGGTTTCTAAAATCAAATGATTACAAAAAGTCTAAACGTAAAAGAATTCAAAAAGAGTTTTTAAAAAGGGCTAAAAAGGGCGATGAATCGATCCTTTTAAAAGATGAAAAGTGTTACATAGATCTGAATAGATTTACTTATGATCTCTAAGTGCTAGATCCTCTGGTCAAGCCAGAGGATGAGGGATGTGGTTAAGTTTTATATCTAGCTATTCTATTGGCAATCCTTAACAATTTTGTCTTAGTTAATAAGAAATTAGGAAA
>JBEPWC010000244.1:0-3379 GCA_041642615.1 Sulfurimonas sp.
CTTTGAAGTACGTATTGCAAGTTTGTATTTGCAGACATACTTGTTTGGAGTTTTTGTGATCCTTTGATCATAAGGGGGATTCTTCTTAAGTCCTCTTGTATAACTCCAACCTCTACACCATCAATACTGGCCTTTAAGTAAGATGATAGCTGATCACGACTTACACCATACCTAGCCATCGCATCATCTTTAAACTCTACTTCCCAATATGAGACACCCTCGTTTGCTTTTTTGTAAACATCACTACTTCCATCTATGGACTCAGTGATCCTAAAAACATCTTTTGCAATACTCTCAATTTTAGCGGTATCTTCACCATATATATTTACAACAATATCACCACGTGATCCACTTAACATCTCAGATATACGCATAGCAATAGGCTGGGTAAAACTATACTCAACCCCAACAAACTGATCTAATACACCACGAAACTGATCAAGTAGCCACTCATTTGAGGGTACTCGCCACTCATCTTTTGGTTTTAGTACTAAAAATGTATCTGTATCGTTTAGTCCCATTGGGTCTAGTCCCATCTCATCACTACCACCACGTGCAATTATGGAAAGTACTTCTGGAACCTCTTTTAATAGCTTTTGCTGGATCTTTAGATCTATATCTCGGCTAGCTTCAAGTGATATAGATGGGTTTTTCTCAATCCCTATGATCACATTTCCCTCATCAAGTTGTGGCATAAATGTTTTCCCAACATTTACATAAGCAAAAACAGCAGCTATCCAAAGCACTCCTACAACTGAAAAAACCAAAAATTGGTTTTTAAGGGCGTACTTTAGAGATTTTTCATAGATCCTCTCTAAAAACACCATCATAGCAACTTTTGGTTTTGCACCTTGCTTTATTACATAGTAGCTAACAACTGGTATAAAAGTTAGAGCTAGAATCAAAGATGATGTAAGAGCAAACACAATACTTAATGCTACTGGCATAAATAGTTTTCCCTCTAATCCCTCTAGTGTTAAAAGTGGTAAAAATACAATGATGATGATCAAAATACCTGTAAACACTGGAGTAGCCACCTCTTTAGCAGAGCTCATAACTAAATCTAATTTGTTTGTGTCTTTATTTTTTTCATCATATAGATGCTCACTGATGTTTTCAACCATCACAACACCAGCATCTACAAGCATCCCTATGGCTATGGCTAAACCCCCAAGACTCATAAGGTTAGCCGTTATACCAAAATAACTCATAGCAATAAACGTCATCATCGCAGCAAATGGTAAGATTATAGCTACACTAAATGCAGAAGCAAAGTTTCCTAAAAACAAAAATAAAACTATAATGATTAAGATCATAGCCTCCACTAAAGCTTTTGAGACTGTATAGATAGCTTTTGAGACAAGGTCTGATCTGTCATAAAAGATATTTATAGTAGTACCATCTGGGAGATCTTTCTCTATTTTTTGAAGTTCATCTTTTACTCTCACCAAAACATCTGAGGTATCTACACCTTTTCTTGAGAGTACAAGCCCCTGAACAGCTTCAGCTTCACCATCTTTAGTTACAAAACCACCCCTTGTTAAAGAGCCTATCTGAACCTCTGCCACATCTGACACCCTAATACTTGCACCATCTTCACTCTTTAAAATTAAGTTTGAGATATCTGGTATATTTTTTAGTCTACCCTCTGATCTTACAAACAGACTTTGCTCTCCGATTGAAAGCCTACCAATACCAGCATTTTTACTGTTTTTTTCAAGCACATCTTTTAGCTGATCCATTGTGATCTTGTAAATTTTCATCTTTGAAAAATCTGGGACTATCTCATATGTTTTTACATACCCTCCTAAAGAGTTTGAACCAGCAACTCCATCTATTGAGAGGATCCTTTTACTTATAACCCAATCAAGAAGTGTCCTTTTTTGCATCAGATCTAGGGTGTCTGATTCTATTGTAAACATCAAAACTTCACCAAGTGGAGTTGTGATCGGTGCTAGTCCTCCAACAATGTTTTTAGGGAGTGTATCTTTTACTTCACTTAGTCTTTGAGCTACCTGTTGGCGTGCCCAATATATATCTACCCCATCTTCAAAGTCTATTGTTATATCACAAAGACCATACTTTGAGAGTGAGCGAACTATCTTTTGGTTTGGTATACTTTGCATATTTTGCTCAACAGGTATAGTAACTCTAGCTTCTACCTCAGATGGTGTCATACCTGATGACTTTAGTATGATCTTAACCTGTGTTGGAGCTACGTCTGGATATGCATCAACAGGTAGCTTTAGCATAGAGTTGGTACCAAATCCTAAGACTACAAATGCTACTATGAGTATAAGTATCTTTTGAGAGAGTGCAAAATTAATTATTTTTTCACTCATCTGTATCCTCCATAGCGTTTAAGAGTGCAGAGGTTGAACTTATGGCTAAAGAGTCGCCAACTCTAAGACTTGAGTCTACTACATAACACACTGGACCCTCTTTAATCACTTCAACACCTACAGCTTTAAATCCACCATCTACTTTTTTAAACACATATGGCTTATTTTTTAAATACACCAGTGCACTTTTTTTAATCTTTAAAATACCACTTACATCTTTTTTTATATAAGCCGGATATATTCTATTAATCATTGTATCTTTAGAGTTATCTGCAACTGCTCTTATATCTACAGTTTGTGAGGTCTCATTTACAATATTACCAATAGTGACTACATCTGCTTGTGTGGAGTTAAAAACACATTTATCACCTATTGATATATTTTTTATAACATTTATGGGTACACTTAACTCTACATAGCGTTTTCCATCCGCATAGATCTTCATCATAGATTGATCTGATTGTACATTTTGACCGGTATTTATATCAACGCTATAAACAACTCCATCTCTTGGTGCTAAGATATTTATCTTCATTATAGGCTTATATGTCGATTTGATCCGATTTAACAGTTGCATATCAAATCCACTTGAGAGAAGCTCGAATGCTCCGAGCTTTAGCATAAGATCACTACTACGTTTTTCTTGAAGAGATTCTAAAAATCTTTTTTGAGATATTACACCTTGGTAGTTAAGCCGTTTATCTCTTTTATAATTTTTTTCTATATTTTTACTCTTGATCAATGTCTTTATATAGTGTTCTTGTAGGTTTAAAAGGCTGTTACTGCTTATAGATACAAGCTTTTGCCCTTTTTTTACATGTTGTAGTTTTGTTACAAATATATCTTTTACAACAACATCTAAATTTGATCCTATAGATATAAGATCTTTTTGATCAAGCGTAGCTTTTGCATTGTATGGACCTAGTTCTATAGACGTAACCTCTATAGTTTTTTGTGTCTTTATGCCAAGGTTGTCTTGTTGTTTTTTTGAGACCTCTATAAAGGAAGTTCCAAAAAGACTTAGACTTAAACTAAGC
>JBEPWC010000245.1:0-3364 GCA_041642615.1 Sulfurimonas sp.
TAATATCAACTATAAAAATATACCGATACTATCTATAAAGATAGATTTTATAGAAAGTGATATAGATGATCTTAAATATCATCTAAAAGAAGCAAAACGACACAATAAAGAAAAAGTAGAAGAACTCGAATCTAAAATAAGTAAGCTAAAGGATGAAAAAAACAGTATTTTAAACTCTATACATGATGCCTTTATACATGTTGAAAAACCTTTTAGGGGTATTAATAACATCATATTCACAGTAGATGAGATAAAAGAGCTAATTTATAAAACAGATTCAAAAATATATGACAAATTTTATCTTGAGATAGAAGATGAACATATTACTCTCAAACCAGTAAATATCTCCATAGACCTTTAATTTTTTTTAAACATCATCAAAGTTGTATCTTTATAAAAATTTAACACGGTTTTCCGTATATTATATAACTTATAATTTATTTCAACACATTTAATATGTATTATCTATACATTTTTACTAATTTAGTATACTAATTAATGTTTAATAAAGTATATATCCCGTATACTTTTCCTTATGCAAATTAATGATCTGTTTAATATTCTTCATAATTCAATAGAGTCTCAACATAATGGACGAAAAATATCTTTAAAAGATATGGCTAATTCACTAGGGATATCTATGCGCACATACCAAGACTGGAAACTTGGTCGTGCAAAACCACAAGCTGCTTCAGTAGTTATGAAAATGCTTGGTGAATTGGATGATGAGGAGATCATTAGAGCTGTAAGAAAGATCAATAAACTTCAGGACTAATAATGGGAACGCTAACAAGAGAAGAAAGAGACGCACTAGAAGATGTATTTATGTCGATTGGAGCAAGAAAAAGTGATTACAACATAATAAAACATTGCAATATTTCGTTTAAGAAATCTCTTAAACACGCTAAAATAGGTTATAAAACCACTAAATTTTATAAGTTTTTTCAAATTTTGTATAAAAAGAAGAAAAATTTAAGGAAATAAATATTAAAGTGTCTCCAGCTGAATTACTCAAACTTATTTTAATAGAATAATAGGTGATGAGTGATTTCGGAAAAATTTTATTAATCTAAGGGTGAATTCATGAACAAATCTGAATTTGTAGAGCTAGTACAAGCAAGTGGTGAGTATAAAACTAAAGTTGAAGCTGAAGCAGCGATCAAAGCGTTTACTGAGGCAGTAACAACTGCACTAGTTAAAAAAGAAGATGTTTCTTTAGTAGGTTTTGGTAGTTTTTCTGCTGCACTACAAAAAGGTAAAAGTGGTAAAGTTCCAGGTACTGATAAAACTTACACAACAAAAGATAAAATGGTTCCAAAATTTAAAGCTGGAAAAGGTCTTAAAGATCGCGTTGCAGCTGGCAAATAATTTTTTAAGTTGTCGCAACAGCGGCAGCTTATTTTTTAATATATGAAATTTAACTTCCCCTCTAATCTTTTTAAAAAAGATACTAAACACATACCCACAACTCCAGACTCTATACTTATAAAAAAACTCAAATCTGTTTGTGAACAAAACAATCTAAAAGTTTTAGAAAATTCAACTATATATCATCATGACAAAAATATTGTTGTACCTTTAATGATACTTGATCCAAATAGAGGTTTGTTTATTTTAGAGTATAAAGACTGGACATACGAAGACTTACAATACTATGAACTAAAACAATCTAGAAACAACCAGCACTCTAAAAATACACTGGCTTTTGACAAGATAGAGGGCTTTATAAACACTAAGTTAAATGAGATACTACATAACGACTGTGTTAGGTTTTTTAACTTTTTAGTGGCTGAAAACCTGAGTTTTGAAGACTATAAACATCTAAGTGATGAGAAAAAAGCCCTTCTGCCTTACAGTAAAGTGATCTTCTGTGACAATGAAGAAGATGAGATACTAAAAAAACTAAGGGATGCTTCACAAATTGACAACTCTTTAGAAGAACCAGATTTTATCTTAGCAAATATGCTAACTCAGTACCTAATATTAAATAAAGGTAATATCTCTTTAGCCTCGCAGGAACAGATAAATTACATAACAGACTCAGAGAACTTTTATGAGAGTTCAAATACTATATGCTTAAACGCTTTGGCACTATCTGGCAAAACAACCTCACTTATTTTAAGATCGATCTATTTAAAACTTCTTTCAAAAGATAATTCCGTTACGATAATAGAGCCTACTACTCTTAGCTGTGACATGGTAAAAAAATCTATTTTAGAACTAATTGAGTACACTATAGTAAGTGTTGATATAACTAGCATAGATGTACAAACACCTAATGAGTTTTTAAATTCAAAAACTCCAAAATATGTCCTATGTGATGACACACCTCTAATAGAGAAGAATTTACTTAAAAAGATAATATCTAAGTCTAAAAAGTCTAAGCTGACTCTAGTAAACCCACAAGAGAATTATGAGCACTCTTACAAGCTAACAAAGAGTTTTCATAACGACATAGATATAGAGTTTATTCAAAACAACCCATACGCATTAGCTATGCAGAAAATAAACAGCTATAGCAAAGATAAAGAAAAGACTATCCTTTGTGTATCAAATATAGACACTAATGAAAAACTAAGTTATGATCTTGCATCTTATATATCTAATGAGGCTATAATTCTAGATAGTTCTAAACATCTTATAGATCAACAAAAGAGCTCTCTAACTCTGAGTGACTATAAAAACATAAATGCACAAAGAAGTGATATAGTTATACTTTTAGATATATGTGAAGTATCTCAAGCTGAACTTTCTTATGCCATAAACCTTGCAGATAAAAAGGTTTTTCTAATATATCAAGATGAGTGTGAGGCTATAAATACACTCAAGAAAATATTCAAAAAGGACTAATAAATGAAAAAAATACTTACTGCACTACTTTTAATGTTATCATTAAACCTGTATGCAAAAAGCCCAATAGTTGTGCTTGAAACTACTCAAGGAAAAATTGAACTTGAGCTATACCCAGATGTTGCACCATTAGCAGTTGAGAACTTTACAACACACGTAAAAAATGGCTACTACAATGGTATAGCATTTCACAGGATCATAAAAGGTTTTATGATCCAAGGTGGCGATCCTACAGAGAGTGGACGTGGGGGAGAGAGCATCTGGGGTAAAAGCTTTAAAGATGAGTATAAAAACAAAACATTTGACAAGCCTGGTGTTTTAGCTATGGCAAACGCTGGTCCACACACAAATGGTAGTCAATTTTTTATAACAACAGCTCCTACACAGTGGCTAAATGGAAGGCACACAATTTTTGGTCAGACACTACCAAGTTCAATGGATACACTTAAAAAACTTAACAATGTCGCAACATCAGGTAGACGTGGTGGTGATAGACCACTAGAGCGTCAAGAGA
>JBEPWC010000246.1:0-3290 GCA_041642615.1 Sulfurimonas sp.
ACGACGCTCTTCCGATCTATCAAACTGACCATTCTTTATAGCCCATAAAAATGCAAACAGAGCAAGGGCACCTAAAAATATAGACACACCAAGCATCATAGCTATTACCCAACTATCCACTAAAAACTCCTTATGACTTTTTCCATTTATACTGAATTCTCATAGAATTACCAACGACTAAAAGCGAACTAACACTCATAGATATAGCCGCAACTAGCGGTATAACATACCCAGCCATCGCTAAAGGGATTGTTATAGCATTATACACTAAAGATATACCTAGATTTTGCTTAATTAAACCATATGTTGTGTTTGAGATCTTAAATGCGTCTGATAATGACCTAAGTGAATCATTCAAAAGAACTACATCACTTACATCGACTGCGACATCACTTCCACTTCCCATAACGATCGATATATCAGCATGAGCTAAAGCTAGTACATCATTTACACCATCTCCAACCATTACTATTGTTTTACCATCATCTTTTAGTTTACTTATAAAATCTGATTTATCTTGAGGAGTTTGTGAGTGATAATACTCTTTTATACCAACCTCATTAGCGACTAAACTAGCTATATAGCCATTATCTCCAGTTAGCATAATACTGTTGATCCCTTTTTTTGCCAAACTATCAACTAACTTTTGAGCATCATCTTTTACTTTATCTTTAAGCTCATAAATAGCTACAACTTTTGAGTTTACAACTAAATAAAACACACTATTATCGCTACTAAAATCGATATCTACATTATAATGTTCTAATAACTTTTTATTTCCACCTAGTATAGTGTTCTTGCCATACTTAGCAAATATACCTAGTGCTGGCTTTTGTATATACTCATCAAAAATAACTTCGTTTGAGTTGTCTAAATAGTGCATAATCCCCTTAGATATAGGATGATTTGAGTTTTTTGCAAGTGAATACAATATACTTTTATCAAACTCTTCATATATATGTTCCTTAACGACTTCTGGCTTTCCAACTGTTAGTGTGCCAGTTTTATCTAAAACTAAAGTATCAACTTTAGCCATGGTCTCTAGCTGAGCAGCTTCTTTAAAAAGTATCCCTTTTTTTGCACCAAGACTAAGACCTACAAGTGTTGCTACAGGTGTAGCAAGTGCTAGTGCACATGGACATGCTATGATGATCACAGATATACCGACCATAAAAGATGTCTCGAAACTATGTGGCCAGGTCCACCATATAACAAATGTAATAAATGCCAAAGCTAAAATCACACTAGAGAAGTGTTCACTAAGTCTATTTGCTATTTGTTGAATTTTAGGTTTTTTATTTATAGCATTCTCTAAAAGATTTACTAAATTAGATAGTGTAGAATGTTCAAAGTCTTTTGTAGTTTTAAAGTATATATCTGCATCTATACTTGTAGTTCCACTAACAATATTGTCACCTTTGTCTTTATATATAGGTTCACTCTCACCTGTAAGACTTGATTCATCAAAATTTCCACTCCCCTTTATAACCTCACCATCAAATAAAGCTCTCTCACCACTCCCAACTACAATTACGTCACCAACTCTTACATCATCTAGCTTACAAAGAACTATACTATTATCTTTAAAAACTTTTACTTCATTTGGGATGTCTTTACCAATAATATCTAATGTATCAGCAGCGTTTTTCTTACTTAAAACCTCTAAAAACTTACCTATTAAAACAAAGGTTATGATCATACTTACACTATCAAAATACGCCTCACCCTGTTGCATAAGTGTTATATAAATAGAATAAAGATATGTAAGCAATGCACCCGTGGCTACCAGTAGGTCCATATTTACAGTTTTAGTCTTTAGTCCAAAATAAGCACCTCTAAAAAAAACCCAACCACTATAAAAAAGTACAGGTGTTGCCAAAACCCACTCTGCAACATTTAAAATAGTTTTTACCTCTTGCGTGATCCCAGTGAAGTATCCAGCATATTGAGCAACAGCTATCCACATAATATTCATAGATGCAAATATAGCTACTGCCATTTTTAAGTAGTACGCTTTTCTCTCTTTATTAGCATGGGTTTCACCACTAGCACTATCATATGCAAAAGCGTTGTAACCAATAGAGCGGATCATATCTATAATCTGGGAGAGCTTTACTACATCATCTGCCCAAACTATTGTCGCTTTATTGTTTGTAAAGTTAATGTTTGCCTCGATCACACCATCCATCTTATGCAAAGCTTTTTCGTTTAACCATACACAAGCAGAGCAATGAATACCTTTGATCACAAGTGAAACTTTTGAAAATCCCTCTTCATCCTTTTTTACAAACTGCTCATAAAAGGATGGAGAATCAAAATTAGAGCTATCATCAAGTTTGTGCATCGGAGGAGATAGTTTTGTAGAACCAGCTTTATCATAAAAACTGTCTAACCCCTCCTCGTTAAGTAAGTGGTAAACTCCCTGACAACCATTACAACAAAACCGTAGATCTCCCTCTTTGATCATCATATCATCATTAAATTCTAAGTGACAATGGTTACAAGCTACTTTTTCAGACAAGCTCAAATCTTCCTAATGTTTTGTTTTTCTCTATTTTATCCCACTTCTCAACAAGACCATTCATACAGATATAGACTCCATTGTCATTGGTTGATTTAATAAAACCCATAGCTATACCTAAATTTAATGATCCCTCAACTTTATCAACTTCAAATGGCTTCATAGCACCAGTTAACACTATAACTCGATCATCAAATATAGTATCTAAAAATTCTGCAGTTAGGTCCATTGTGTCTGTTCCATGTACTAATAAAAACTCACTTTCTTTTGATTCATTAATAATTGCTGCTAAAGTTTTTCTATCATTAGCATCCATGTCTAAAGAGTCTTTAAATATAACACCAGCAAGATCGTATTTGAAGTTAACTGTTGAGAGTATTCTTTCTAAAGCGTGAGAATCAAACGGTACCTCAAGTTCT
Source organism: Sulfurimonas sp. (assembly GCA_041642615.1). Classification (GTDB taxonomy): domain Bacteria; phylum Campylobacterota; class Campylobacteria; order Campylobacterales; family Sulfurimonadaceae; genus Sulfurimonas. The sequence goes on from JBEPWC010000246.1 coordinate 2,941, forward strand.
CCATTTAATGGATTATATCTTTTGTTAAATGTACCGCCACAGTTTAAAATTAGCATATTGTATCCTCAAGTTTGTCTATAATCTTTGTAGCTTTTGAAGTATCTACAGATTTGTTTTGAGCAAACAGATAAGTAGTTCCAACTCCAGCATTTATACCAGCTTCTATATCTCTTTCTTTATCACCTATCATTGTTGAGCTATTTAGATCTATATCAAACTCTTTTGCTGCATCAAAAAGCATGCCTGGTTTTGGTTTTCTACATTCACACTCACCAGAAATGTCAGGATGATGCGGACAATGATAAACACGGGTAATATAGATACCAAGGACCTTGAACTCATTTACCATC
>JBEPWC010000247.1:0-3254 GCA_041642615.1 Sulfurimonas sp.
CAATAAAGCGTAGTGGAACCTCAACTTGGCTTGATAGTCCAAGTGCTACACCACCTTTAGAGTCACCATCGTACTTTGATAGGATCACACCATCTATACCGATCTTTTCTTTAAATGTTGTAGCAGTTTTTACAGCGTCTTGACCAGTTAAGGAATCCGCCACATAAAAGATCTCATCTGGATCTGCTACTTTTTTAACAGAATGCAACTCATCCATAAGCTCATTATCAATAGCTAAACGACCTGCTGTATCGATCAAAACTACGTCGTAGATTTTGCTATTTGCATATTTTAATCCAGCTTTTACTACATCTACAGGGTTTTTAGTAGCCTCATCTTCATAAAGTTCAACCTCGATCTGAGATGTGATCTGGCGAAGTTGTTCAACCGCTGCTAAACGCTGAAGATCGGCTGCAATGATAAGAACTTTTTTTTGTTTACCTTTTAGGTAATTTGCAAGTTTACCCGTTGTAGTTGTTTTACCAGAACCTTGAAGACCTGTCATAAGGATCGTAGTAGGTGGCTTTGAAGCGTAAACAAAACCTTTGTTTCCACCAACCTCTAAAAGCTCGTTAAGTGTAGTCCTTAGTGCATCTAAAAACTGATCTTTACCGATCCCCTTCTCTTTTGTTCTTAGCTCAACGTTTGTGATTAACTCTTTTACAACTTTGTGGTTTACATCTGCTTTTAAAAGTGACTTTTTAAGCTCAGTAAGTGCTTTTTTAAGTGCCTTCTCATCATCAAATGTACGAATCTTTTTCATCGCTGTTGTAAACGAGGATGTCAGTGTGTCAAACATAAAATCACCTTCTAAATATTTGTATAATTTTTTGCGATTATATCTAAGGTGGGCTTTTTGTTTGCTTTAGTATTACTGATATATTATTTTGTATTTATATTTATAAATTTCATGATAAAATTTTCTCACAATAGTTAGCAATATCTTCTTCACTTGAATAATCATATACACCTAGTTGTAACTTACTAAGTTTTAATTTATTATCAATTCCATTATTAGATATATTAATTTTTGTATTTAAAAAATCAAAGTGATTTTTTGCCGAAATATTTAAAGGAGCATTAAGAAAAGCTCTTGCAACATTCTCACTATTTTCTATGCTTCCAAGTAACGAATGATGAATATCCTTTGTTTTTTCATTAAAAAAATCAAGACTATACCCATGTATTTGAGATTTTTTAACTTTTAAATACTTTTTATACTCTTTTATTACAATTGTTTCTGTTTTATTGATAAGCCTTGATATTTTTGTTTCTTTTTCTTCACTTTCAAACTTATATCCAATATAGTCATAGAATAGCTTTTCTACAAGTGAAATAGGTTCTTCATCTCCACTAAATACCATTTGAAAACTTGTATCTAAAATATTTTTATATCTCTTTGATACATCTTCAATAACTGTTTCTAATTTTTGTTGTCCTTGCATATATTCATCAAGTGAGTTAAGTGAGTTTTTTAAAACTTTTGATTCTATCAATGATGGGCAATGGAGTTTACTTACTTCATCAGACTGTAATAACCTATAAAAAACTTCATTTTTATCATAAAGAATAATACCAACATTAACAAATTCATATGTTTGAATTTTTGGAAAGTATCTAACAATATGGAATCGACGATTACGTCGATTTTCTTGTTTTACATTAAAGTCATGTTTTTTAAAAAAATCTTCCATAATCTCCTCCTTATTTATTATTTAGTAAAGACATGTACACATAGAACTGTCTGATACATCAAAAATTTTTTTACTTTTTAGTCTAGTTGCTATTACATCTACTATATCTGCCTTGTATAGTATTGGTTCCCAATCAGGTGGAAAACCATCTATTATATCGGCTAAATTTTGCCGAATAATAACTATTTCTTCCTTAATTTTTCGACCTCTTTTGACTAATCTTTGAGTGTCATTCTTGAGTATATATCTTCTTGAAAGGGTGGCATTACAATGACTATAAGCACCACTTACAAATATATCAACCTCTCCATTTTGTATCTTTTCGTAACATACACTATCTGCTAAGGCATTACCAAAATCTATTGCATAATACTTTCTCTGGTCTATTTTATCTTGTAGGATATTAATATTACCCTTGCTTCTATCACAATTCATGATATAGTTATCTATATGAGCTATATCCTTTATAAATGTGTCATTTTTTATAACCTCACTTAATAGTTCCATAGCATAATGTAAATACTCTACACCAAGGTTAAAACCCTTTGAACTTTTTAAATACTCTAAGGATTCATCTTTTATTATCCCCTCATCATTTGCAGTTTGTGCCATACTAATAAAATCATCATCAATATACAAATATGCTATTTCTTGTGGAGCAATATTGATACCAAGATAACTTAATAATTGATATGACAAAGCTTCATTAAAAACTCCAAGATCTTTTGGGTTTGTACCATCTTCTCTTGTTTTTAAAACATATTCTTTTTCATTTGCTTTTACTATAATCGGACATGTCCCACCAAAGCCTGCATCTTTAACAATACTCTGGATATGATATGGTTTTATCTCAAGCATTAACTTCCTCACCTTTTATGCATATATACAGTAACTATTCATATTTATTTACTCAATATCTACTAATAAATTATAGCAAAAAATATTAATATAAACTTTTGTGTTTTAACAACTTTTTAATCTATATAAGACGATAATTAATTTATACGTTAAACACCGGAGATCTTATGAGTAAACATAAAGACAAAATAGCAAAGATTTTTGAGCATCCAATATCTGGGAATATTGATGCTACAAGATTAGTTCGTGCATTAGAGCATTATGGTGCAGAGGTTGATATGAACAAAAAGCATCGTGCATTGATCCATTTTAAAGGTAAGGAACACTCTTTAGCTCTATCGCACAGAAATGAACTCTCAAAAGATTCTATTGTTGGGCTTCGTCATTTTTTAGAAGAGGTAGGTTTAACTCCAGATAGTCTATAAATAACCTCTAATTAATCCAAGACTCTATCTTACCCGAAATATCCATGTGAGTAAGATAAAGACGCAGATCAAACTCTACCTGATGATAATCCAAGAACATATGTTCACACAGTTTGTAAAATGCTTTGTTATGTTCTTTTTCTTTAAAGTGGGCAAGTTCATGCACTACTATCATCTGCAAAAACTCTTCTGGGACATTTTTAAACATAGACGCAACTCGTATCTCATTTTTTGCTTTTAGTTTTGCACCTTGAACACGTGAGACAAAGTGGTGAGT
>JBEPWC010000248.1:0-1862 GCA_041642615.1 Sulfurimonas sp.
TTTGGTGTGATGATGGCTGGATTTGTCTGTATCATCTGATGATTTAAGATATTTACTCGTTTAGAATCTGGTATAAAGTGTACATCGTATATCTCCTCTAGTTTGTTTTCATAAAAAATCTCTGCTACTTTCTCTCTTGTCTCTAAATCAACTACAACGACACCGGCATGGAGTTTTTTTCTTGCTATTGGCAGGTCTCCAAAAGTGTGTGACTTTCTAAGTTTACTTACCCCTATAAAAGCGTAATTATCTTTGAAGCTAAGTCCTCTTATGAAGCCGTCTATTTTTGCTATTTGTATCTGTTCACCCGTGACTCTATCTACTTTTATAAGCTCTTCTGTTGCTGATAAAAGTACATAAAGTTCGTTTTTATAGATTCTAGGTGAGTGTGGCATGGCTAGGTTTTCACAAAGGTATCTTTGCTCTTTTATGTCATAGAGAAATCCACCAAAGAGTTTGTTAAGTCTCCAACCACCCGGCTCTGTAGTTTGACCAAATGCGGTGACATAACGAATATCTTGATTTTCATCTGTACAACAACCATTTAAATGACAAACATCACCAGTTGAGAGTTCTTTTATAAAAGGCGGTTTCCAGATAGGTTCAAAAGAGTTAGCACTATCTACTTTTACTAAACAACTATATGAGGTGTTTACTGCAATAAGTCCTTGTTTTGAGAAAACTACATCGTGAGTATCTATGTAGCTTGTGATATTTTGAGATACAGGGTAATAAAGAGTGTCATAAGTATCTGGTTTTTTAGGATAAGTTTTTGCTAACTCTTTTGAGTTTTTAAAAAAGGTTATGTTTGTTCTTAAAGCCATAGCCATCAACTCACCATTAAATGCCACACCCATCGGTCTGTCAAAATCACGGACTAACTGAGAGATGTTCTCTCCATCAGAACTGAGCATGATTACCTTGCCTGTTTGGTAGGTAGTGAGCATGAGTGTTCCATTTAGTTCATAAAGAAGTTTTGGAAAGTTTGGACTGTATTTTGCACTAAATGGGTTCATGTTTCTCCTTTTTTTGAGTTGATTTTTTAAGCTTTAGTATGTTTTAAAGATACTAAAGCTTGGTCTTAATTTCTAGATGGAAATAGACCTTTTAGTGCTATTGAACAATTCAATACTAACATTGGTTGCATGATATTAAAACTTTGACTAGCACCACTTGAACCAACAGCAACCGTTCCACTAGGAACAGTTCCAGTAGCATATATTCCGCCTAGGTTCACTTTTGTACCAGGATTAGAGCTATACAAATAATCAGCTCCTCCTCCTGAACCGATCTCTTTTGACTTAGCTAAATAACTACCATCTGCAGGAGTAGCACTATTTCCCTCTGTTGTTGTAGCTTGCAAAGAGACATCTACACTTCCTGTATCAGAAGTAAATGTAGCACTATGAGAGTGCTGAGGCAACTCTAGCAGAGTAAGAGTATGAGTTTCATTCCCTGCATGTTGTCCTACTTCCCAATCATAATAACTTCCTGGATGCTCTCCTTGAGATATTGAACTTTTTTCTCTTAAATCAGGAAGAGCAAACGTTGTTCTTCCATCTCCACCATAAAATGTTCCTATTAGTGCATAAAGAGCTTGATTTTCGTGTATAGGCATTAATTGCCCGTTGCAAAAGCTATAGTCCCTTACTACAAATGCTCCTCCAAATATACCTATTGAACCAAGAATTTGTTCACCATTACCATTCATATATTATCCTTCGTATAATTTCTTTTAATTATTCTTTCTCAAACTAAACTCACCTTAATGAAAATCCAAACGATGTTCATATACTATCCAACTAATGTCACAGTTAGTGTCACATCTCAATAAAATATTTAAGGCTATTTTTGTTCCCATT
>JBEPWC010000248.1:1872-3253 GCA_041642615.1 Sulfurimonas sp.
GTTCCCATTGCTTTAAATGAAGAGATGACATCATTACATTGTAAGCATAACTTTTAACCGGACTTTATGAATGCCATTATATAATTTATATTTGTGTAAACACTGCTTCTTAGTTGAAATACACTTATTAAATCCTCCGCAGAATCAACAAGCTTTAAGTTAGGGAAAGTATTGTCCCAAGCTACTCTTTTGTTAAAAGCAATGCTTTCCTCTACCACTTCTTCTAGGTATACTCTTTGTTTTAACAATTCAATTGCATGGAGTTGCTCATTATTAAATTCTTCAGACATATACTGAAGTTTATTTTGGAGACTTTGCTCAACTATGTCTGTTAACTGCTTGATAGCATTGTTTTGATTTATAGAAATCATTTTTATCCTTTTGTTGGTATAAAAATGATTTTATGAAATATCTGTCACAGTTTTAGTCACATATTCTTTTATAAACTACACTATACAAGTACTATAAAATAAAAAGTTTTGGATTATTAGTAAATATTAGTATCTATTTTTTATTAGCTAGTCTATAGCCAAAAGATGGTATAGCTTCAATCAGCTTAAATTCTAGTTTGCCACTGAGCCTATAAACAAGCGTTCTTAATGTACTCTCTGATATATCTTTTGTTCCCCATATCTGTTCTTCCAAATAACTAAAAGACACTGAGTTTCCGTTAGCATCTATTAGTAACTTAAAAAATCTTCTTTCATTTGGACTCAGCTTTATGTGCTTCTCTTTGTAAAACAGATTTTTATTTTTTATATCATAGTAATAATCAAAGCCTATATGCTTATAACCATTAGAGTTTATATGTGTTTTCTTATTCTTTATTTTATAGATACTTAACAATATACTAGATTTTAGCTCCTCTATTTTAAAAGGCTTTAAAATATAATTTAATGGCTCTGTAGCTATAGCTCTGTACATAGTTGTATCATCTGAAAAAGCCGTTAAGTATATTATTGGTATATCTTTTATTGTTTTTATTTTTATAGCAGTATCAATACCATCTTTTCCATTTTCTAGGTTTATATCCATAAAAATAATAGTTGGTTCATTTGCTTTTACACTATCTATTGCATCATAGTAGTTTGTTACGATATCTGTGATAGTAAATCCAAACTTTTCTAAACTCCTTTTGATCTCAAGTGCAACAATAACTTGATCTTCAACAATTAATATTTTTATTTCTTCGTTTATGATTTCCATTCTATTTTCACCCTTACACCATGACTCGATTTAATATTAAAATTGCCGTTAAGCTTTTTTGTAGCAAAGGTTTTGACTAAAAGAAGACCTAATGAACCATATGATTTATTTATATCAAAGCCTCTACCATCATCTTCGATAGTTAGTATATTTGTTTCATCTTTTTTAAATAGCT
>JBEPWC010000249.1:0-3238 GCA_041642615.1 Sulfurimonas sp.
AGATGCAGACATAATTATGTCTATATTTGATCTTCAAAACCCAGATGGATATGGTCGTGTAAATATTAAAAACCATCAGGTTCAATACATAGTTGAACAAAAAGATGCATCAAGTGATGAGCTAGAAATCTCAACGGTAAATGCAGGGATATATGCATTTAAAAAAGATATTCTAGAAAAATACATTCCATCACTTAAAAACGATAACGCTCAAAAAGAGTACTATCTTACAGATCTAATCTCTATTGGAAGAACTGATGGTTTAGATATAAAACCTCTACTTGTAGATGAGGAGTATTTTAGAGGTGTAAACTCTAAAAAAGACCTAAGTGAGAGTGAAGTTATTATGCAAGATAGAATAAAAGCTGAGTGGATGAAAAAAGGTGTGAGCATGCAACTGCCATCTACGATCTACATAGATGAAAGTGTTGAGTTTATTGGTGAATGTATAGTTGAAAACGGGTGTCGAATAACTGGTGATACTGTCATAGAAAACTCCCACATAAAGTCAAACTCGATCATAGAAGACTCTGTTGTTAGAAACTCAGATGTTGGTCCACTAGCACACCTTAGACCTAGCTCAAATTTAGAAGATACACATGTAGGGAACTTCGTAGAGATTAAGAATAGCTCACTAAAAGGTGTAAAAGCAGGTCACCTTAGTTATATTGGAGATGCTAAGATAGATGAGGGGACAAACATAGGAGCTGGAGTGATCACTTGTAATTACGATGGTATAAGCAAATACCACACTAAAATAGGTAAAAATGTATTTGTTGGAAGTGACTCCCAACTTATTGCACCAATAACGATAGAAGATGATGTTATTGTAGCGGCAGGAACTACTTTAACAGATCCAACTATTGAAAAAGGTGTGTTAGCTATTGGAAGACATAAGGTAAGATATATGAAAGACTTTTACTACAGTTTTTTCTCAAAAGGTAAGAAAAAATAATGTTTATACCAAACAATCTACTTAAAAATAAAAAAGTACTCTTAGGAGTAACAGGTTCTATAGCTATATATAAATCATTAGAGCTTATAAGACTACTTACAAAAGCAGGAGCTGAAGTTAGAGTTGTTATGAGTAGTAGTGCTAAAAAATTTGTAACGCCACTAACATTTGAAACATTAACATCTAACAAAATTTTAGATGATACAAATGAAGATTGGAGCAGCGACTTTAACCATATAAAAATGGGTGAGTGGGCAGATCTGTTTGTTATAGCACCTGCTTCTGCAAACACAATAGCAAAACTTGCAAACGCTATAGCTGACAACATACTTCTACAAACCGCCCTAGCCTACAAATACAAAAAACTATTGGCCCCATCTGCAAATACAAATATGTTACACAACCCCATAACACAAGCAAATCTAAAAATGCTAGCTCTTGCGAACTACGATCTAATAGATACACAGACTAAAGAGCTTGCTTGCAAAACAGAAGGAAACGGTGCTATGGCTGAGCCTATAGAGATCTTTTGGCAGAGTGCAAAAGCACTTTTAAAAGATGAGTTTTGGGCTGATAGACGTGTAATAGTTACAGGTGGAGGTACAGTTGAGAAGATAGACGATGTTAGATATATATCAAATTTTTCTAGCGGCAAGATGGCATCAGCTCTTGCTAGTGCACTTTACTGCAAAGGTGCAGATGTAAACCTGATCTCAACAAGACGTGAGAGTGATTTAGCAGAAGATATACATACAATAGATGTAGATGATAGCAGTGAGATGTTAGAATACCTGACTGACTCTATACGCATCGCTAAAAAAGGAAAGCTTACAAAACCATCACTTATGAACTCAGATGAGATCAAGCTTATTCAAAAAAAGCCATACCTTTTTATGGCAGCAGCTGTAAGTGACTATATCCCTAAGTTTGCACAAGAGGGAAAACTTAAAAAAGACACGCTTGGAGATGAGTGGGATCTTAAGCTTACTAAAAATGTTGATATCTTATCTTTAGTAGATAAAACAGATATTACAACCGTTGGATTTAAAGCTGAGATCGATGCAGAGAATGCACATAAAAACGCTACAAATATGTTAGACAACAAAAGCTTAGATGCAGTTTGTCTAAATATTTTAAAAGATTCTAAAAGTTTTGGAAGCGATACAAATAAAGTAGAGTTTATAAAAGCGGATATGATAGAATCTATAGATCACGCAGATAAACTAAACGTAGCCTTTGATATACTAGATCACGCAAAAAAAATATAAAAAAGATATAATGTCAAAATGAATCAAGCAAAACATATAGCTATAATTATGGATGGAAATGGTCGTTGGGCGGAGCTTAAGGGTCAAAAAAGAGTTAAAGGGCATGAAGCTGGAGCTGAAGTTGTGCGTAAAGTGACACAATTTTGTGCAGCTCACGATGATATAGAGCGTTTAACTCTTTATGCTTTTTCAACTGAAAATTGGAAACGTCCACGCCTTGAAGTAGAATACTTGATGAAACTGCTTGATAAGTATCTAAAAAATGAGCTTGATACTTACATAGAAAAAAATATACGCTTTGAACCAATAGGTGATCTAAGAGCATTTTCTAAGTCTTTACAAAAGACTATTATTGAGGTTCAGCAAAAGACTCAGCATTGTGATGGGCTAGTGCAGTCACTAGCTTTAAATTATGGTGCAAAAGATGAACTTTTACGTGCAGTAAATAAGATAAAATCTTGCCAAAGTGACATTACACAAGAGATGCTCTTAAACGCACTTGATTGTTCCCACGATGTAGATCTACTGATCCGAACTGGTGGTGATCACAGGATATCAAACTTTTTACTGTGGCAACTTGCATATGCTGAGCTTTTCTTTTGCGATACACTGTGGCCAGATTTTACAGTTAATGAGCTTGAGATGATTATAAAAGATTTTAAAAAAATAGAGAGACGCTTTGGAGGTCTTAAATGATGGAACTTATTTTAATATTTATATTTGGGGTTATTTTTGGATCTTTTCTAAACGTTGTAATACTTAGAATACCAAAAGAACAAAGTGTTATTTTTGATTCATCGTACTGCTACTCATGTAAAAACGAACTAAAGCCTTGGCACAACATACCGATATTTTCATGGTTGTTCTTAAAGGGCAGATGCTCATATTGCAGCTCTAAAATCTCAACACAATACCCTCTTGTTGAGTTTATCTCAGGGTTAGTTTTTGTAACCCTTACCCTTAAGCTTGGTATCTCTATATCAACTGTTCTTGTATATCTTAGTTTTTCAATGCT
>JBEPWC010000250.1:0-3236 GCA_041642615.1 Sulfurimonas sp.
AGACCTTCAACCAAAAAAAGCCTTACTTGAACTCCAAAACTCTAAAATCTTAGAGATTAAACCTAAAAAAGATCTCCATATTGGCTGGTGTATGGTTGATGCTAAAAGTGTTGAAAAAGTACTACCGAGTTTAAGTGAGATAGGCGTAGCAAAGATCACTTTTATAGAGTGCAAGAGGAGCCAGAGAAACATAAAACTAGATTTTAAACGTTTTGAGAGAATACTTTATGCATCTATGCAGCAGTGTGGATCAACTAGAAAAATAGAGTTTGATACAGCAAATTCACTAAAAGAGTTTGTAAAACAATACCCAGATGCAAAAGCTTTTGATTTTGTGTCAAAAACGTTTGATGAGGTGGGGGAGATCTCTACTGTGATCATAGGGTGTGAGGGTGGTTTCTCACCAGATGAAAAAAAGCTTTTAGAAACACTTGATGTATTTAGACTAGATACCCCAATGGTTTTAAAAAGTGAGAGTGCAGTGATGGCTGTAGCTTCAAAGATAATATTATAAGGAAGTTAAGTTGGTAAAAAGAATGTTTAAAAAAGAGGAATGGTTTGGCAACATTCGTGGGGATGCTATATCTGGCATCATAGTAGCTCTAGCGTTGATACCAGAGGCTATAGCATTTTCAATAGTAGCAGGGGTTGATCCAAAAGTTGGATTATATGCGTCTTTTTGTATTGCAGTTGTGATCGCATTTGTAGGTGGTCGCCCGGGGATGATCAGTGCAGCAACTGGTGCTATGGCACTACTAATGGTAACACTTGTTAAAGAGCATGGTTTAGAGTACCTTTTAGCAGCTACTCTTTTAACTGGTGTGATCCAAGTGGCACTCTCATACATTGGTATAGATAAACTGATGAGTTTTGTTGCCCGTGCGGTTGTTGTAGGGTTTGTAAATGCTTTGGCGATCCTTATATTTATGGCTCAGCTCCCAGAACTTACAGACGTTACATGGCATGTATATGCTCTAACAGCAGTTGGACTTGGGATCATCTACCTGTTTCCATACGTACCTAAGATAGGAAAGCTTTTACCATCTCCACTTGTTACGATCATAGTGTTGACAATATTTGTTTACTTTATGGGTATAGATGTAAGAACAGTTGGAGATATGGGTGAGCTTCCAGATACTTTGCCTGTCTTTTTATGGCCAGAGGTACCTTTTAACTTAGAGACACTTGGGATCATATTTCCTTATGCTTTTGCACTAGCGATTGTTGGATTGCTTGAGTCTTTTATGACTACTACTATTGTGGATGAGTTAACTGACACTAAGGGTGACAAATTTGTAGAGGCAAGAGGTCAAGGGATCGCAAATATCGCTTCGGGTTCTATTGGTGGTATGGCAGGTTGTGCGATGATCGGGCAGTCGATCATAAATGTAAAATCTGGCGGTCGTGGAAGACTCTCAACCTTTTTAGCAGGGTTGTATCTGCTTATAATGGTTGTGTTCTTAGCTGACATAATCTCTGTTATCCCTATGGCTGCACTAGTTGCAGTTATGATTATGGTCTCCATTGGTACTTTTGATTGGAGCAGTATAAAAAACCTAAAAACTCTACCACTCTCTACAAACATAGTGATGCTCTCAACTGTAGCAGTAACTGTAAGTACTCACAACTTAGCCCTTGGTGTTTTAACAGGTGTTCTTTTAGCATCACTGTTTTTTGCAAACAAGATCTCTCACTTTATGTATTGTGACACCTCTTATAGCCAAGATGGTAGTGTTAAAACATACAAGTTTGTTGGACAAGTGTTTTTTAACAGTGGCGATAAGTTTTACGAATCATTTGATTTTAAAGAAGTATTAGATAAAGTAATCATTGATGTTTCACGGGCACACTTTTGGGATGTCTCAGCTGTGTACGCACTAGACAAAGCTGTTATAAAACTCAGACGTGAGGGTGCAGATGTAGAGGTAGTTGGGCAAAATGATGCAACTGCAACCATAATAGATAGATTTGGTGTACACGATAAACCAGAAGAGATCGAAAAAGTAATGGGAGGACACTAATGGAGAAAGTACTAGTATGTCTTGATGGCTCAAAGCTCTCAAAGGCGGTATGTGATTATGGGATGTTTGTGGCAAAAAAGCTTAATCTACCTCTAGTTTTACTAAACGTTGTAGAACACTCCCACGTTAGTAAAAAAGTTGATCTATCTGGCAATATTGGGCTAGGATCAAAAGAGCATATTCTCGATGAACTGGTAAATGAAGAGATGACTCAAAGTAAAGAGCTTATAGCTAAGGGTAAGGCTGTACTTAAAGAGATGAAAGAGTATGCAGTAAAAGAGGGTTTTGAAAATGTAGAGGCTTTGCAAAAACATGGCACTCTTTATGAGACACTAGATGAGTTGTCTGGCGATATAAAACTAGCGATAATTGGGCTAAAGGGTGAAAACTCTAGTGAGAAAAAGATAGGCTCACATGTCGAAGAGTTGCTAAGGACATTAAATATTTCTGTACTTCTTGTAAACCAAGAGTTTAAGCCAGTAGAATCGATGCTAATGGCATACGATGGTAGTAAGTATGCAAAAAAAGCTATAACCATAGGTACTCAAAGTCCAATTTTTCCAGATATAAAAAGATGCATTGTAAATGTAAACAAAAATACAGAGGTCTCTAAAAAGCTTTTAGAAGAGGCAAAAGCACTCTTTTTAAAAGAAAATATAGAGGTAAAAACAAACTCACTAAGTGGGGATTGTGTTCAAGCACTTTTGGATTACCAAGAACAAAACGATTTAGATATTATTGCCATGGGTGCATACAGTCACAACAGGTTTAAAAGTGCAATATTTGGAAGTTTTACAACTAAGATGTTGCTAAACACTAAAAAGCCATTGCTGTTGTTTAGGTAGTTATCTCTCGCTCCCACGGTCTCTCTAGTAACAACTTCTAGTTTGACACCTCAGTCATTCCCAACTCTCCACCTCCGTCATTCCCAGCTTGACTGGGAATCTAACCTGAGACACTAGATCCTCTGGTCAAGCCAGAGGATGACGGTAGAGCTATTTCACAGTCTCGCAAAGGTAAAACGAGTGTAAAAAATCTATAATATATTAAACTCAAAAAGAGTGTGGTGTAATTTAAACATTTAAGTTTAAGGAATGATAATGCCAGAGATAAGTCGATTTTTGGGTATAAAAATTTTTATGTTTTTCAATGAACATAATCCACCGCATTTTCATGTGGAGTACAATGAGCACAAAGCTTCTATAGACAGTAAAA
>JBEPWC010000251.1:0-3227 GCA_041642615.1 Sulfurimonas sp.
TGTAAAAACTTTAAATCCTTATGTTCATGGGGGGATATTACACCGTCGTGACAAACAGTCTCATTTAGATCAAGCTAAAGAGTTGGGTGTTGAGGCAATTGATCTGGTTTGTGTAAATCTTTACCCTTTTAAAGAGACTATAGAGCGTACTGATGATTTTGATGATATTATTGAAAATATCGATATCGGTGGACCTGCAATGGTAAGAAGTGCAGCTAAAAACTTTGATAGCGTTATGATCGTTACAGATGTAAATGACTATGCAAATGTTATAGATGCGATAGAGAATGAGAAAAATACTGTTGAGCTTAGACGCAACCTTATGATCAAAGCTTATGAACATACAGCTGCATATGACTCTATGATCGCTAACTACATGAACTCTAGGTTTAACGAAGGTTTTGGAGAGAAACAGTTTGTAGTTGGTAACAAAGTTATGGATACACGTTATGGTGAAAACCCACATCAAAAAGGTGCATTATATGAGTTTGATAAGCACTATACAGATAATTTTAAAACCCTAAAAGGGGAAGCTAGTTTTAACAACCTAAACGACTTAAGCGGTGCTGTAAAGATAGCTAGTGCATTTGGAGATGAAAATGCTGTTTGTATAACTAAGCATGGAAATCCTTGCGGATTTGCTATAAAAGACACGCTTTTAGAAGCTTACGAAGAAGCACTTAAGTGTGATCCAGTTTCAGCTTTTGGTGGTGTTGTAGCGGTTAATGGTGTTGTAACTAAAGAGTTAGCCCAAAAGATGAATGAGATCTTTTTAGAGGTGATTATAGCTGGACGCATTACAGAAGAAGCTCAAGAAGTTTTTGCTGCTAAGAAGCGTATCAAATTATTTGAGATGGGAAGCGACAAGTTAGTTCTTGCTAATGATGTAAAAGATTTTAAACACATTGACGGTGGGTTTGTATTCCAAGATGCCGATAAAGTTAGTGAAGATGAAGTTAAAAATGCAAAACTTGTATCAAAAGTAGCTGCAGAGGCACAGGATATGAAGGACTTGGAGATCGCTTATAAAGTGGCATCTCTTACGAAGTCTAACTGTGTAGTATATGTTAAAAACTCAGCAATGGTAGCTGTTGGTATGGGGATGACTTCTCGTGTAGATGCAAGTCAATGTGCACTTAAAAAAGCAAAAGAGATGGGGCTTGATGTTAAGGGTGCAGCTCTTGCATCTGAAGCATTCTTTCCATTTCGTGATAGTATAGATGCAGCTGCTGCAGCTGGTGTTAAGAATGTTATCGAGCCTGGTGGGTCTATTCGTGATGAAGAGATCGTTGAGGCTGCAAATGAGTTTGGGATGTCGTTATACTTTTCAGAGGTTCGCCACTTTTTGCACTAAAGTTTTAAGTGTTCTAGTCTCTCTCATACTTTTTTTCTCCGCAAAAAAAGTATGCAAAAAAGCTCTAAGTACGGCTTCGAGCCTAGCTTCGCTAGGTAAACTCACAAACTTTTAAAATCTTTCTAAAAATACAAAACTCACTTCGTTCAAACAGTTGTATTTTCTTAACGAAAAATTTTAAAAGTTAGTGAGCTCTGCAGATGTACTTAAATGATCTACGCACAAGCTTTTATTGAGGTATCCTCTTTTCAATACAATTTTATAGTTTGTTATTTTGGAGTGGCAACTTGATTGACATCCACTCAACCTTTATGATATAATTCAGCTTAATATTAAACAATTATTATATAAAATACAGGAATTATAATTATGGCAAAATCATTATATGAAACATTAGAAATATCTGAAAATGCTAGTGAAGCAGAGATTAAAAAGGCGTATAGAAAACTTGCACGCCAATACCACCCAGATGTAAATAAAGATAAAGACGCAGAGACTAAGTTTAAAGAGATTAACTCAGCATATGAGATACTAAGAGACAAAGAGAAAAAAGCTCAGTACGATATGTATGGTGATCAGATATTTGGTGGTCAAAATTTCCATGACTTTACACGCTCACACGCTAGAGGTGGGGACGCTGATCTAGATGAGATACTTCGTCAGATGTTCTCAGGCGGTGGCTCTGGAGGCTTTGGCGGTTTTAGTAGCGGTGGCTTTGGTGGCGGAGGTAATCCGTTTGGCGGGGGCTTTGGTGCCAGACAAGAGCCAAATCTAGACCTAGAAACATCCGTAACTATACCTTTTTCAGTTAGTATATTAGGTGGGAGCCACTCGGTGTCTGTGCAAAACGACAGATTTGACATTAAGATCCCAGCTGGTGTAAAAACTGGTGAAAAGATGCGTGTTAAAGGTAAAGGTCACTCATCTGGTGGAAGAGTTGGAGATCTGTTTTTAAAGATAAATGTAGCTCCAAGTCCAGAGTATAAAAGAGATGGTGATGATCTGATCAAAACTTTTGATGTACCTCTAAAAGCGGCACTTTTTGGAGAAAAAATAGCTGTAAAAACTCTTGAGAAAGAGATAAAACTTAAAGTACCTCAAAACACTAAAAATGGACAAAGATTTCGTGTAAAAGAGATGGGTGCTATGAATAGAAAAACTAAGATGCGTGGTAACTTATACCTTGAAGCAAACATAGTACTACCAAATGTAGATACTCTGGATGATGAGTTAGTAAATATTATGAAAGAGAAGCTCCCTAGTTAAGGCTTTATACTTAAAAATAAAATAGATTTAAAGGAATTTACTATGATACACCAATATGATGAACCGGTTTATTTGATAAGTGTAGTAGCTAAGATCTTAGATATTCACCCCCAAACTCTAAGACAATATGAGAGGGAAAATTTGATCAATCCATCACGCTCAGGTGGTAGGATCAGGATGTATTCTCAACGAGATATTGATAAGATCAAACTAATTCTTAGACTAACCCGTGAGCTAGGTGTTAACCTAGCTGGTGTAGATATAATCCTTCGCTTAAAAGATAACGTAGATGAGATGGAAAAAGAGATAGCTGGACTTAGACACGAGGTCCAACGATCAAGAAACACACACACTGTCTCACCAAACAAAGCACTTGTTACAAAAAAGTCAGTTTACGAGATGATTATTTTTGAAAATAAATAGCCTTTATCTAAGAGTATTTTTTTTTGACAACTATTGATTGTTTTCTCATTCTGTAAAGCTCATGTGGCTCGTTGTCAAACTCATCATACTCCAAAATCTCCACACTATCATCAAAAAAAGTTTTTAACTCACCCTCATCTAGTAAAAAATCCGGATTAGAACCAGGTTTGTTGTTAGAGCTGTG
>JBEPWC010000252.1:0-3211 GCA_041642615.1 Sulfurimonas sp.
ATAGTCTCTGTTGTGTTATCTGTATATGTAACTGATGCATTAAGTGTTTTGGATTGATCGGTAGAGTAGATCGAGATATTTCCATCATCTATCTGAATTGATTTTATATCTTTTATAGGTGGAGTATCCGTGTTGTCACCACACCCTAAAAAAAAGATCATTGGTATTGAAATTAGTAGTTTTTTGATTGTTTTATCCATTTTTTATCCTAAAATCTTGCATTTATTCCAAAGTATGCTGATGATGATTCAGATTTGTAGTTTACTACCTCTGAGATCATATCAACACTTTCATACGAAATAGTTTTATATTTATACCCTAGCTCAAGGTCAAAATTTTCATTAAGAGCTATAAAGGTACCAACACCTAAGTTGAAGCTACCAAAGTTAAGTTTATCTTCTAGCTCTCTGTCTACTTGCATATATCCAGCACCAAATCCAGCTTTGAAAAACGGGTATAAAACTGTACCTGTTTCAAACGCTTTAACTAGTTCTATATCTACACCAATCTTATCCCCATCCTCTGATGAAAAGACACTTGAGTCGTTTTTTATGTTGTAAATACTTAACTCAATTGCGTAAGCTTCTCTTAGACCATAGCCAAGTTTTACCATAGCTGCATCTGATGAACTCTCTGCATCTACATCGTTAAACTCTTCGCTAACATTTGAATACCCTGCACCAAAATATATCTTTGATTCAGCATAAATACTCGTGCTTAAAATAATAAAAAATAATATAAGTAATTTCAATTTTATTTCCAATGTTTAATATTTTTTGAATTATATCAAAATAATATATCTCTTAACTTATAAATATGGATATGTTTTGCTATAATTGCGAAATTATAAAATATAGATGGCTTTTTACTTAAAAAAAGCCTTTTAATAAAAAATTTAACAAGATAGGACTTTATTATGGGAATCCCTCAACCAGCTTTTTATATGTTTAAATGTGAGCAATCAGCTCCTCCAGGAATGCCAAAACCATCGTGTGTTTCAGCACAAAACCCGGAGTCTCAAGAGTTGTTTCAGTACATGGCACAAAAGCTTATGCAAGAAGGAATTATGGGTACAGTACAACCGATCAGAACTGCATGTTTAAACCGTTGTAATGTAGGACCAGTTATGTTAGTTGAACCAGGTCATGTAATGTATGCAGGACTAACTAAAGAAAAAATAGATAAAATTGTTGCAGAACATATCATGGAAGGTAACGTAGTTAAGGAGTATGTTATAGACTCTGAACTATGGGATGAAGCTATCACTCCAGCAGATATGAAAAAACAGATGGGAATGTAGGAAAAGTTTATGAATATTGAGATGCTTTATAGTAAGATTCACCGTGCAACTGTTACGGATGCGAATCTAAACTATGTAGGTTCTATCACAATAGATGAGGAGCTTTTAGAGGCTTCAAACATGCGTGTAGGACAAAAAGTAGAGATACTAAATATCAACAATGGTGAGCGTTTCTCTACTTACATCATTTTAGGTGAGCGTGGTAAACGTGATATCTGTTTAAATGGTGCAGCCGCACGTAAAGTTCACAAAGGTGATAAGGTGATCATAGTAGCTTATGCTTCATATACCCAAGAAGATCTTAAGACTTACAAACCAAGAGTTGTTTTACTTAACGATGAAAACAATATCGATGAAATAGTAGATAGTATCTGATCTAGGAGGTAGATAATGTTTGGAAATATGGGAGATATGGGTAAGATGTTTGAAGGGATGCAGGAAAATGCATCTAAACTTCAAGAAGAGCTTGAATCAAAAACATTTAGTGTAAAAGCTGGTGGCGGTATGATCGAGCTTAGCATAAATGGTAAAGGTGAAGTAGTTGATCTAGATATTGATGATTCACTTTTAGAAGACAAAGACTCCCTGCAGATCCTTCTAATAGGTGCTATGAACGACGCCTATGATATGGTTCAAAAAAACCAACAAAATTCAGCTCTTAGTATGCTAGGTGGCATGGGTGGAATGAACCCTTTTGGAGCAAAATAGATGTTAAGAGTGTTCTTCGCTCTTAACTTTTTTTTAATAACTTTACTAGCTTGCAAGGGTGGTTATCAAACCTGTGTTAAAAAAGTAAATGACTCAAACGCTTTGCAAAATCAAGCTATATATATCCCAATCTCAAAAAATGAAAAACTAGTATATTCAAACATCAAACCAGATGCACCCATACTAAAACACGATCCATTTTTAAACCTCTACATCATAAAAGACAAACGTAGTTTTAATTATCCATTTAGAACTAACTATAACCTTTCTTTAGGTTGCGCGTCAGTAGATAACAAAATGGCAATAGAGGGTGTGATTAAACTTGAGCAGATAGGCTTAAATAAACTTGCTACATTTAGCGAGGTCGTAAATACACCGGCACTTTTACTAAACTCATGTTGTGCACTAGAGGGGCTTGTTACTCAAAATGGGATCATACAAAAAGAGTATATTGACAACTTTATAAAAAAAGATAAAGTTGAGTATGGCGATATTGGAGTAAGGGTTGAAGATAGAAAAAATAAAGTTGTAGTTTCAAGAGTTAACCCTTTTGATCAGAGTGTCAAGATAAAAAAAGGTGATATTATTTTAGAGTTAAACTCAAAAAAAGTAAATAGCAGTGCGGAGTTTATGCAAAAGATCCTCTTTAGTAAGCTTGGTAAAAAGCATACTATAAAAGTACAAAGAGGTGCAAAAATACTCTCTTTAGAAGCTACGACTAAAAAAAGGCAAGGTGGCGGAGAGTTAGGCGATACTTTTTTAGAGACAATGGGTCTGTTTTTTGATAAAGACTTAAAAATAACAAAGATATCAGAGTATTTTAAACGTTACGGGCTAAAACTAGGTGATCAGCTGTTGCAAGTAAATGGCAAAAGGGTTGAGAATTTAGATGATATTGTAAAAAATATAGAAGACTTTAAATACAAAGCTTCACTTCTTTTTACAAGAGATAGTTTTCAGTTTTTTATAAACATCAACTAGAAAAATATAAAGATGCTTAATAAGCAATTAACAAGAAAAACAATAGAATTTCATATGCAAAATTTTGAGAAGTTTTTACAAGATAATCTACCGGTGTCAAAGTCTATCCATCCAACATATGAAAAAGCACTACATGAGATGCTACAAGCTGGTGGAAAAAGGTTTCGTCCTGCACTTTTACTAGGTGTTGTTAGAGCATATAACACTTTAATGCTTGATGGA
>JBEPWC010000253.1:0-3198 GCA_041642615.1 Sulfurimonas sp.
ATTAATGATCGCTTCAAGCTCTTCAAGAGGTGCACTGACTAGATCTTTAAACTGATTTTTATTAAAAGTTTGTTGGCGTTTTGCAAGTTGTGCTGTGTGGATTGAGATGAGTTGTAACATCTCATCTTTGTCAGTTTTGCCATCAAAAAAGTCTAGAACCTCTTTGATCCCAATGGCTCCCATGGAGTTAGGAGCTCTTGTGTACTTCTGCTCAAGGTATGCTACTTCATCGATCAGTCCCATATCAAGCATCTTGTTTGTGCGTTTTTGGATTCGATCTCTTAGTGTGTTTCGATCTACATCTATGTTAAATATTTTTAAATTTTTTATGATTGGTTGGGGTGGGTTTTTCTCAAACCACTCTGTAGGAATGATTTTTGATGCTTCATAGATGATGAGTGCTTTTTCTATTCGGTATTTGTCGTTTGGAGATATCTGATTCATGTAGTTGTGATCAACATTTTTTAAAAGAGTATATGCTGCTTGAAGATCTGACATTTTCTTTTCTATAAGCAAACTTGTCTCCGGGCTTAGTTTTGGTAAAGGTGAGAGTCCTTGTAAAAGTGACTTTAGATAAAAAGAGGTACCACCCACGATCACAAGATTTTTTTCATCTTTTTTACATCTTTTAACTACATCTTGGTAGAGTTTTATAAAGATATCTACTGAAAAATACTCATCTGGATAGATCTCATCAACTCCAAAATGTTTCACTTCATCTAGCTCTTTGCGACTAGGTTTTGCAGAGACTATATCTATCTCTTTGTAGATACTAAGTGAATCTATACTAAGTATATATGCGTCTATCTTTTTAGCGACTTTTATAGCAAGATCGCTTTTGCCTGAGGCTGTTGGACCAATGATCGCAAGCTCTTTCATCAATTATCTCCCTCAAATTTTAGTGTGTTTTTCATCCTTTTAAACCCATCTTTTAAATGTTTAGGTTTTATCTCCTCTAGGTCTATATAATAGCTATAGTAAAGTTTATTGGCTTTTTTTAGCTCATATCTAAGGTATGCACTTGGCATCCCTTGGGCTTTTTTGTCTACATTTTGGTTTGAGTTACATGTGATGTTGTCTTTGTAAGATACCACTAGATCAAGATCACAGTCTTTATCAAAACTATATAGATCATTTAGTGTATCTTCTATGGTCTCATTTGGAGGAAATACCAAAAGCCTCATACATTTGATCTCTTGATCTAAAATACGTTTGTCATAAACCTGATTTAAGTAGTTCTCACTACACCCTAAAAACAAAAAGATCAATGAAAAAAACAAAATCTTTATAACCATTTTAAAACCTCCACACCTATAAAGATTATACCCAAAAAGATAAATGAAGATATAAACACAAGAGCTGTAACAACGCGAGGCTGACAATCATAAAGTGAAGCTAAGTTTACGTTTGCAACAGCTAGTGGCATAAGTAGCTCTATAAATATAATCCCTTTGATCATAGGATCTAGATCTACAAAACTTAAAACCACAAAAGCAACAACAGGCAGAGCTATAAACTTAATGCTAAGTACCCAGATCACAAGACGTTTGCTGATCTCTTTGATCTTTGTGCCATACAAGTATATACCAAACAAAAACAGCTGCATAGTCATAGATGCATATGCACCCATCATAAGTGTGTTCATTACAGCCTCGCTTGGGTTGTAGTTGTATACACTTAAGAGTATTGCAACTATTGCCGCCCAGAGAATTGGTAGCTTTACAATGTTTAGCAGTGATGTTTTAGTGTCATAGCTTCCTCTAGAGTAGTAAAAAACTCCGATCGTGTAAACTACAAACACATTTACCAGATTTACTACAGTGGTGTATGGGATGGACTCCTCACCAAAGATGGCGATGTTTAGTGGTATACCTAAGTTTCCAGTGTTTCCAATGATCGCAGCTACACTAGCGATGGAGTACTCTTTTTTACTCTCAAACAAAAACTTAGCTACGACAGCAGATATGATCACAACAAAAGCAACAATTGCCAAGTAGATCGATGGCGCATAAAGCAAGGTGATATCAACAGGTCGAACCAAAAGCCCCCAAAATGTTAAAAACACCTGCAAAAAGTAGACATTTAAGATGGTTATGGTTTTGTCATCTATCTTATCTTTAAAGGTTGCCTTTGAGATATAACCCATAAGTATAAAAACATAGATGCCAAGTATGGAGTAGATTACTGAGCTCAAGTTTTTCCTACTATTTTTTTATAATACTAACTAAATAATCTTTTATTTATACTATAATTTTATATGCAAACAATACAAGATATACAAAAAACGATCACAGAAAACTTGGCAGTGATGGTGTACTTCTCAGCCCCGACATGTAATGTGTGCCACGCACTAAAACCAAAACTTCTAAAAGCACTAGAAGATAACTTCGAGGACTTTAAAGTCCAGAGTGTAGACATAAGTGTAAACGAGGATATAGCTCCACACTTTGGAGTTTTTGCAATCCCTACTGTTTTGATCTTTTTAGATGGTAAAGAGTTTTTAAGAAAAAGTAGAAATATGAGCGTAGATGAGGTGATCCGTGAGATCAAACGCCCATACGAGATCATGACCTCTTAAATGAAAAACATACTTATAACAGGTTGTTCTAGCGGTATAGGCTACGACACAGCTCACCATATACAAAAGCTAGGCTACAAAGTGTACGCTACTGCTAGGGATCAAAAAGATGTAGATAGGTTAAAGTTTGAGGGTTTAGAGAGCTACCTCTTAGATGTTAGAGACTCTAAACAGATAAAGGGTGTTTTAGATCTGATCGTACAAAAAGATGGCGAGCTTTACGCACTTTTTAATAACGCAGGTTATGGTCAACCCGGAGCAGTTGAAGATATAACTACGCAAACTCTAAAAGAGCAGTTTGAGACAAACTTTTTTGGTTTACATGAGCTTACATACCAAGTTTTAAAGATCATGAGAGACCAAGGTTATGGTCGGATCTTGCAACACTCTTCTGTTTTAGGGATCATATCGCTTCGTTTTCGTGGAGCTTATAACGCTAGTAAGTACGCCATAGAAGGGCTTTGTGATACTCTGCGACGAGAACTTGCAGGTACAAGCATATATGTAAGCACCATAAACACATGTCCAGTAAAAAGTGACTTTAGAAAAAATGCAACTAAGATGTTTGAAAAAAATGTCAAAATAGAGTCTAGTTTATGGAAAAGTGACTATGAAGCAGA
>JBEPWC010000254.1:0-3174 GCA_041642615.1 Sulfurimonas sp.
AACTGTCGTATCGCTCTTGTAACGTACGCTGATGGTGAAAAAAGATATATCATTCAACCAAAAGGCTTAAAAGTAGGCGATAAGATTCAATCAGCTGAGGGTGGACTAGACGTTAAACCTGGTAATGCAATGAAGCTTAAGAATATCCCAGTTGGTACACTAGTACACAACATTGAGCTTAAAACTGGTAAAGGCGGACAGATGGTTCGTTCAGCTGGAACATACGCTCAGATTATGGGTCGTGATGGAAAATATGTATCACTACGTATGCCTTCATCTGAGATGCGTTTAGTTTTAGGTGAGTGTCTAGCTACATGTGGTACTGTTGGAAATGAAGAGTACATCAACATTGTTTTTGCTAAAGCTGGTCGTACTCGTCACATGGGTATTCGTCCTCAAACTCGTGGTTCAGCGATGAACCCAATTGATCACCCACATGGTGGTGGTGAAGGTAAAACGAACTCAGGTCGTCACCCAGTTACTCCTTGGGGTAAACCAACGAAGGGTGCTAAAACTCGTCGTAAAAAAGCAAGTGATAAACTAATTATTACTCGCCGTAAACCAAATGCTAAAAGGGTAGGATAATATGGCTCGTTCTGTAAAAAAAGGTCCTTTCGTAGATGATCATTTAATGAAAAAAGTTATGACTGCTAAACAAGGCGGTGATAAAAAACCTATAAAAACATGGTCAAGAAGATCTATGGTTCTTCCTGACTTTGTTGGTTTGACATTAAATGTTCACAATGGTCGCCAATTTGTTCCTGTATATGTTACAGAGAATCATATTGGTTATAAACTTGGTGAATTCGCTCCAACTCGTACATTTAAGGGCCACAAGGGCTCTGTTCAGAAGAAGGGGTAAGCATGGCTAGAGCATTATTAAAATTTATTCGTGTATCACCAATTAAATCTCGTCTTATTGCAAGAGAGATTCAAGGTATGAATGCTGAAGAAGCACTAGCAGCTTTAGAGTTCACTCCAAACAAAGCGGCTAAAATTATCTCTAAAGTTGTTGCATCTGCAGTAGCTAACAGTGGTAGTGAAGCTGAAGATTGTACAATCACATCATGTCGTGTTGACAATGGTCCAGTACTTAAACGTTTCCGTCCACGTGCTCGTGGTATGGCTTCAGGTATTAGAAAACCAACAGCACATATCTTAGTAGAAGTAGAGGGTAAATAGAATGGGTCAAAAAGTTAATCCTATTGGTTTACGTCTTGGAATCAACCGTAACTGGGAAAGCAGATGGTTTCCTAATTTTAAATCTGCTCCAGAGAGTTTAGGTGAAGATCACAAGATTCGTACATTTTTGAAAAAAGAGTTATATTATGCTGGTGTAGCTAACATCATCATAGAGAGAACTGTAAAACGTCTTCGTGTAACTATAGTTGCAGCTCGTCCTGGTATTATTATTGGGAAAAAAGGTGCTGACATTGAGAAGCTTAAAAACAATCTTCAAAAACTTATCGGAAAACCTGTTTCGGTAAATATAAAAGAAGAGAAAAAAGCTAACATCTCTGGTCAGTTGGTTGCTGAAAACGTAGCTACTCAACTTGAGCGTCGTGTTGCGTTTAGACGTGCTATGAAAAAAGTTATGCAAAATGCACAAAGAAGTGGTGCTAAGGGTATAAAAGTTTCTGTTTCAGGTCGTCTTGGTGGTGCTGAGATGGCTCGTACAGAGTGGTACTTAGAGGGACGTGTTCCTTTACATACTCTACGTGCTAAAATCGACTATGGTTTTGCTGAAGCTCATACACAATACGGAATTATCGGTATTAAAGTATGGATCTTCAAAGGTGAGGTACTAACTAAAGGTATCCCAGCAGAAGCTAAAGAAGAGAAAAAAGAGCGTCGTGCTAGAAAGCCGCGTCGTCAAACTAGTGAAAAGGCGGAATAGTTATGTTAATGCCAAAAAGAACTAAATATCGTAAAATGATGAAAGGGCGTAACCGTGGTTATGCTCGTAGTGGATACAAGATTACTTTTGGAAATATCGGTCTTAAAGCGGTAGAAGCTGGTCGTATCAACTCTCGTCAAATTGAGGCTGCTCGTATCACATCTACTCGTGCGATTAATCGTCAAGGTAAGATCTGGATTCGTGTTTTTCCTGCTAAACCATTAACTAAACGTCCTCTTGAAGTACGTATGGGTAAGGGTAAAGGTCCAATCGATCAGTATGTTATGAACATTAAACCTGGTCGTATTATTTTTGAAATGGCTGGTGTACCTGATGAGTTAGCTCGTAAAGCTTTAACTTTAGCAATGCACAAGCTACCGTTCAAAACTAAAATTATAACTGCGGAGATGAGCAATGAAATATTCTGATTTAGCAGATAAAACAGTAGCAGAGCTTGAGGCAATGTTAAAAGAGAAGAAAACTGAGCTTTTCACTCTTAAAATAAAAAAACAGATGATGCAATTACAAAATACTAGCGAACTTAAAGTTGCTAAAAAAGATATTGCACGCATTAACACTGCTATCACTGCAGCAGCGAAGTAGGGGTTTGTAGATGACACATAAACGTGAAATTCAAGGTAATGTAGTAAAGATCGCAGGGAATAAAACAGCAACAATCGTTGTTGAACGCCGTGTAATGCATCCACGTTATCACAAAGTTGTTAGAAAGTTCAAAAACTATCTTATCCATGATGAAAAGAATGAACTTAAAGTTGGTGACGAGGTTATCGCAATCGAATGTCGTCCATTATCTAAGACTAAATCTTTTAGACTTAAATCGGTTGTAAAAGGAGCAGAGTAATGATCCAAGGTTTTACTCGTTTAAACGTAGCTGATAATACAGGTGCTAAAGAGATTATGTGTATTAAGGTGCTTGGTGGTTCTAAGCGTCGTTATGCAAGAGTAGGTGACGTTATCGTTGCTTCTGTTAAAAAAGCGACACCAACTGCTAAAGTTAAAAAAGGTAAAGTTGTAAAAGCTGTTATCGTTAGAACTGCGAAAGAGGTTCACCGTGAAAACGGTTCTCTTATCCGTTTTGATGACAATGCAGCTGTTATACTTGATGACAAGAGAGAACCAATCGGTACTCGTATATTTGGCCCAATAGCTCGTGAAGTGCGTTATGCTGGATTTATGAAGATTGTATCTCTTGCTCCGGAGGTTGTTTAATGGCAAAGTTTAGTTTCAAAAAAGGCGATACTGTAGAGATTATCGCC
>JBEPWC010000255.1:0-3155 GCA_041642615.1 Sulfurimonas sp.
AACTTCGTAGATCAAAAACTCCTGTGCTGAACCAAAGTGCATGTTGATCATACCCTCACCACCTGTAGTTACAGCTACAAGTTTAGTCTCACCTGTTGAGCTTAACTGCTCTTTAGAAGCTTGTTCAATCTTAATACGTTGATTTGCAGCTTCAAGGTGTGTACGCCAGTTTTCAATTGCTTGGTGTTTTTGTTGTCTTGCTTTTATGTTGTACTTGTCTTCTAGAGCTTGGAAACTCATACCGACAAACGCTTCTTTACCAAACTCATCACCTCTATCTTCACCGATCAGCCCTACAGCATCTGCACGACATTGACGACAGTGGCTCATTAGTTTCATATCCATACTACAAGCTTCTTGAACAGCCATTGTCTCTTGATCAGTAGCACTCGGGATCCCGTCAAGTCCAAACTTAGTACCAAACTCTGGAGATGAAAGTAGTGGCATGATGTTGTGTAAAAAGACATTCATCTCTTTAAGTTTCTTGGCAACATTTGGAAGGTCTTTGTCATTAACACCGGGGATTAAAACTGAGTTTGCTTTTACTAAGATTCCACGATCGGTAAGTAGCTTTATACCCTCTAGTTGTTTTTCTAGTAGTATTTTAGCACCCTCTGCACCCCATACTTTTTTGTGGTTCCAGTGTACCCATGGGTAGATCTGGCTTCCGATCTCACCTGTAGGATCAACAGTGTTTATAGTTACGGTTACGTGATCTACGTTGTACTTTTCTATCTCATCTATATAGTCTGCAATTCTAAGTCCATTTGTTGAAAGACAAAGTTTCAAGTCAGGTGCTTTTTCCTGTAACATTCTAAATGTATCAAAAGTCTTTTTAGGATTTGCTAGAGCATCACCGGGACCTGCAACACCTACAACTGAAAGTTGTTGAATCTCTCCACCAACATATAGAACCTTTTTAACAGCTTCTTCAGCAGTTAGTTTACCACTAGTTACACCTGGGCGAGACTCATTAGAACAGTCATATTTTCTATTACAGTAGTTACATTGAATATTACATGCAGGAGCAACTGCCACGTGAATTCTTGCATAGTGCTGGTGAGCACCTTCGCTGTAACACGGGTGAGCGTTTATCTTTTCTTGAACGGCCATAGCCTCCGGATTGTTTGGATCAAATCCTACATCTGGAGATGTACCGCATCCACCTGTTGAACAACTCATAAAAAATCCTTTTATTAATTTCTTACTAGCTTATAATTCACAAAGTGTTCCATTGATTATAAAAGAAGATAAAATTTATCTTGTTTATAGGTTGTCTAAAGTGAGGTTTTCGTGCAAAAGCACGAAAAAAAGGGGCTTATTTAAAGTTTGCAGAAACATCTTTGAGTATTGCATCTGCTTTTGTAGCGGAGCCTGTATACTTTACGATCTTAACGTTATGAGCATTCATAGTATTAGCTGTGTTCTTACATGCA
This sequence comes from Sulfurimonas sp., assembly GCA_041642615.1. GTDB lineage: Bacteria > Campylobacterota > Campylobacteria > Campylobacterales > Sulfurimonadaceae > Sulfurimonas. Next base: position 1,437 of record JBEPWC010000255.1, read on the forward strand.
CGAGTAACTACAATATAGTCACATTCATCTAAAACAACACCCATTTTGTTATGTTGTGCAACATGTTCGGCATCGTTGTCACCATCATGAGCACATGTGTGATCTTCATCTTCAAAGTCAACATCTGTTCTTGGGTTATTTTTTATAGTGTCTAGTTTGAAAGAGCGAAACATTCCGCTTCCGTTCATGTCATAAATAGCAAATTTTGGAGTATGTCCAGCGTTTCCGACAAAAGTCAGACTTTCATCTTTAACAGGGATAGCGATTTTCATTTTTGTACCTTTTGTTATTTTATGAAATTATATCAAATATATGATTGACTTATATTAAATGAGGAGATTCCCAATCAAGTTGGGAATGACGTAAAAGGTCATCCTCTGGCTTGAGTTTTCGTCATCCTCTGGCTTGACCAGAGGATCTAGTAGGTGTTTCAGATTTCTTACTACCAGTTACCTATAGTTGCATGAGACTCACGGTCTTGCATAGATATATCTTCCATAAAAGGTTGAGATTTTACTTCAGGAAGCATCATACCTTTTTTCTTATGAACACGTATATTGTATCTACCTTCTTCATGACCCTCTTTGTAGTAGTCGTTAAAGTCAGCAGTATATGGCATATCCCATACGATCGCACCCTCAGTTGGACAAGCTTCAACACAACGAGGCTCATCAGCGTGACCTACACACTCAACACAACTCTCAGGTTTTACATAAAAAACTTCACTTGGGTTTTTTTCGTTTCCATCTTCTAAGATAGCCGCAACAGGACACTCTTGCGCACACGCATCACATGAGATACATTCATCAGTAATCATAACTGCCATAATTATTTCCTTCTTGGCACAGAAAATCTCTTCAACGAGCACACATTTTAATGTGTAGCCGGCGAAGAATGAAGATTTTACTGTGTATCATTAAATTTTTTTCAAATATATCTATACATAATGTGTTCCTCTTAAAGGTACGTAACTTGTATATATAATAAATAGATATATTTATAAGGATTTGTATGGAAGTCATTTATAACGGACAAACAGTTGAATTACAAAAAAAAGAGAGACGTATTGGCGGTGAGGCACCGTCTGTAAGAGTTAAGATGATTAGTGGGGAACAAAAAGTGATCGGTATGATGGCTGATAAGGTTCAGGTTATGATCACTCTGCCGTATGGCAACTCTTTTAGTAAAGAACTTTACGAAATTGTAAATAAACATAAAGAAAAAGCGTATATATACTTCTTCTCACCAGAAGCATTTACTAAAGATGTAGATGATGGTTTTGCGACTATAGACTTTGAAACATTTTGTACGAAGTTTGGTGTACTTATAGATCCTACTATATGTGCCAAATCTGCTTTTGTGATCGACAAAGAGGGTGAGTTTGTATATATAGAGATTCCAAAAGATATAGATAACGAGTTTGATCTACAAAAACTAGATGAGGAGATCCAAAAAGCTATAGACTTTAAAAGAAAAGGTCACACTCACGAGAACTGGATGAGTGTATAGTTGTGGGAGTGGTTGAAGACAAAATAAAAGCTGATCTGATGCAGAGTGTTTATGCTGATAGTATAAATATATATGAGTTTATAGAGTCTAGATTTGCTCTTGATGAGAAAACAAGAGACGAGGTTATTAAAAAGATTAACACTTTAAATGATGATCTTTTAACTATTTTAAAAGAGACAAAACTTTCCTAAGGAAAAAGAATGATTACAC
>JBEPWC010000256.1:0-3133 GCA_041642615.1 Sulfurimonas sp.
AAGTTCTTTTTTAACTGTAAATTTATTTTTTAAAAATTCTAATATATTCGCTTTAATAGTTTCAAAACTTGTATTATCTTTTAAGTTACTGTTGATCACTTTAATAAACCCTATTGATATTATATAGAATAGAGTGTATTATTTCTATTCAAATTTAACTATGTATTTTACAAGTATTAGATAAAATGAAACTAAAATTAATTATTTTTATTTCTATACTAACATAATTGTTATAATTTTCTAAACGGAACACTATGAACAACACAGAAGCATATTATAAAAAAAATTCCAAAAATTTAATACAACGTTATGACAATGCAAATATGTCTACACTACATAAACTACTAGATAAATATTTTATAGGTTCATTAAAAGTACTTGACATAGGTTTTGGATCTGGAAGAGATCTCTATTTCTTATATAATCGAGAACATAATATTTGGGGTGTTGATCAAGCTGAGGCTTTTGTGAAAAATGCTCAGTTAAGATTTCCAGACATAAAAGAACAGTTCATACAAGAAAGTCTCCCTTTTCAAAAAAGTACAAACTTTAGCACAAAATTTGATGCAGTTATTTGTATAGCTATGTGGATGCATATTAAAAGAGAACAGTATATCAATGCTGTAGATGACATAACTAATTTACTAAATGATAAATCAGTTGTTATAATCAGCTTTTCTAAAGGTATTAGAAGTGAAGACGAACGCTACTTTGAAGATGTAGATAGAGACTATCTACATAAACTTTTTAAAAACAAAGGTTTTGAGGTTGTCGAAGAGATTAAGACTCGTGACTCTTTAAGCAGAGAAGGTCTAACATGGTTTACGGTAGTATATAAAAACTACTAGATTAAACCTCTTTAAATGTTGTTTTTTCTTTCTTAACTTTGAGATATTTTCCATAACTCTAAAAGGTTATTTACTAAAGCCATTTTCTTTCAAAATACTTAAGATGATTTTATCGTCAATATTTTCCATCTCACTTTTTGAATAGATGCTCATTAAGTACATGTTGTTTTTAGAGTCTAAGTAGTAGTAAATAGCTCTAAAACCACCACTTTTACCAGTTGGGACTTGAACTGTTTGCTAGTCTTATTTTATAACAACTATCTCCTAGCTAGATCCCTGATTTTGGATCTTTTAGCAACTCCTCTTTAAGTGTTTTTAAGTCGCTTGGTAGTTGTTTGTATTTTTTAAAAAGTCTTTTGGAAGTGAGGTTTTAACCTTGCATTTGTTAAGCTTGATTATGTCAAGTTTCTATGCAAGAGACTCTTGCATAGAGAAGATTTAAAATCTTAAGTTCATATTTGTATATACATAACGACCTGGTTCATTTAGAAGTATGGTGTCTCCTGCACCAGTTGCAATCAGTGTTATGTCAGAGTATGTGTTACTCATAGCATAAGCTACATCAAAAATGTTATTTACACCAAGTGTAAAGTCAAACTTTTTATCTAGAGTGTGTTTAACACTTAAGTTTGCGATCGCCCAACCAGCTAACTCTTGTTCACCGTTGTCACTATCAAAATCAGTCCATCTGTCACTTGCAAGCATCTCAAGTTTTACTAAGCTTTGTGGAGCGTACTCGTAGTTTAGAGCTAAAGAACCACGAAGTGGAGCAACGTCTGCAAGATCTGTATCGCTCTGACCTGCTAGTGCTTCATCTTTTTCACCAACTTTATATGAAAGTGAACCATCTACACTTAAAGCATCTGTTGCATAGTAAGTTGATGTGATCTCAGCACCGTAGATCGTAGCGTCTATATTATCAAATGCGTTAGGAGATTGACCTTTATGGTGGTATATATAATCTTCAAGCATTGAGTAAAAAGTTTTCAGTTTAAGGTCAAAACTACCTGATTGAACCTTGTATCCTAGATCAATTTGTGTATTTACAGTTTCATCGAGTGTTGGAGTTCCAACTACAGCTCCACCTTTTTTGAAGTAAAGTTCTCTTGCGTCTGGAACACGGCTAGCTTGACCAGCACCTAAAAAGATAGAGTTATTTTTACCTAGTTTATAGTCTGCAAATATGTTTGCATTTACTGTATCAAAGTCTCTGTCTTTAAACATTGTATTTACATTTGTGATCTCTGTAGTATCGTATCTTGCACCAACTTTAAGATCAAGATCACCAAAAGATTTTTTTAGTTTTGCAAACAGTGCCATATTTTTAGTAGTTGTTTCATCTATACTTGTGCCTTTAAATGCACCACTAGTTGTATTGTAGTATTCACCACTCCATTTTCTCTCACTACTATCAAGTCCAAGATCCATATCTATTCCAGCTACATCTAAAGTATTGATCAGTTTTAGACCCTCCATAGATGAGTCCATGTCGTTTGTGGTGTCCATCATTGGATTCATTAGTGGTGCACGTCTATACTCTGTGCTCATTGGGTGAACCACAGTTGATTTATAGTATTGTATATCTAAGTTTTTGTATGTATTAGATATATCAGTTATTTGATATCCCAAACTATAAATGTCACTATCATCTTTTATAGCATCCATTGGTGTATTTGCATAAAGTACATTATCACTTCTGTTTGCTGTATAGCCAAGACGAAGTTCGTGGTTTTGTATTGGATTTATAAAGATTTTAGTCATTAGACTTTTTTTAGTATAAGCATCCATATTTTCACGAGAAGGTTGGTACTGATTACCCATAACAGCACCATTTTTTACAATCTGCTGTGCCAAAGTATCGCCATTTCCATCTTCATACTGTCCTGAATTTTCACGACTTGTACTAACTAACGCACGAACGTACTCATTTCCACCACTTACAGTTGCACCAATCTTGTTATAGCCCCATGCTCCAAGACCTACATTTAACTCACCTTTAGTTTTTGCAGATGGTTTTTTAGTTGTGATCTTAACTCCACCACTCATAGTCCCAAATGTCTCAACATCGTAAGGACCTTCAATAACTTCGATATCTTCGATTTGAGAAGCTAAAACGTGAGATACAGGTGGATCCATTCTGTTTGGACAAGCTCCACATACTTTTGTACCATCAACCTCTACAGAGATATTGTCACGTTTTTGACCACGGATGATTATGTCGTTTGAGATTCCTGAACGTCTGTTCATATCTATGCTTGGGATCTGAGTGCTTAGTGCATCTGCTA
>JBEPWC010000257.1:0-3132 GCA_041642615.1 Sulfurimonas sp.
ATTTAGCAGACTTATATATAAAGCTACCACCAAGACCCATAGCTTTGTTGTCTTTTCTAGAACTTGACTCTTCAGCCCAATCCCATTTAAAAGTATTCATTCTAAGTCTACCAAAAAAATCACCTTCACTAAACATCTCATCTACTGAATCAACTGATTTTTGCTTTAGGTTGTAAGTAAGTGTCATGTTTGGTTTTAGTGTAACTTTGTCATTTTTTATATCTGCTAAGAGTGCAGAACTTGTTGCTAGTAAACTAACAACAGCTAAACTGAGTTTTGATATCTTCATTGTTTTTCCTTATTTATTTTGGGTATTATAGCCAATAACTTTTAGATCAGTTTGAAACAATTGTCTCATTGTGCTCGATCACAATGCTTGTGTTTGCATCTATGTTGTCGTTTGTAAAATTTTCTAGTATGTCTTTGTAATCATATATGGACTCAACATAACGTACTGGTTCACTTCCCCTTGCGTAGCCGCATTTTAGTGTCCTGTAGTATCTTTTTTGAGATAACAGTGGTAGTACTGCTTTTAGATCTCTCCATGTGTTTTTATCAAGACTAAACTTACTAGCTAAAACTTGTGCATCTTTTACATGACCCATTCCAACATTGTAAGCTGCTAGTGCAAACTTTATGCGGTTTTCTCCCTCAACCTCATCTGGAAGAATTTGTATCATTTTTCTAAGGTGTTTTGCACCACCCATAATACTCTGCCTAGGATCTAGCCTGTTTTTAACACCTAAAGACTTCGCAGTCCTTAGGGTTAACATCATAAGCCCACGAACACCTGTAAAGCTCTTAGCCCTTGGGTTCCAGTGAGATTCTTGGTAAGATTGTGCAGCTATTAACTTCCATGATATATCATACTTCTCACCCGCTTCTTTAAAGAGCTTCTCATACCTAAAGAGTCTCGTTTTGATCCTTTTGTAAAACATCTTAGTGTCGTAGTAATCAAAATAGAGTATGTGAGAGTAGTAGTGATCTTTTAACTCAGCCATACGACCACTTTGGTTGTAAGAGTTAAACCACGAAAACATATCTGCTTTAAGCTCCTCAGAGTCTTGTGCTAAAACCCATGCTAACTGTTCACGACCACTTATTGTAAAAGCAGAGGTGATCTCTGTGAAGTACCTTTTGTTTAGTGAGTAGATATTTGATGCAGCAAGTGTGCAGTCTATAGCTCGGTTTGAGACCATCTCTAAAAGCTCTTCAGTTGAGAAGTCCGATGAAAAAGTAGCATTTATATCAAAACCATCTTTTTGAAGAGATATGATAGTCTCACTATAACTAGTGTCTTCACCAACCATTATTTTAAGACCTTCTAGATCCTCAACTGTTCTTGGAAATGTCCCGTCTCTAAGCATGGCTCTATTACAAACAACTTGTTCTTGAACTTCAAAATATGATGGACCAAAGTTAAAACGCTTTATTCCTTGTGGTGTTTTTGCAAGTGCTGCAGAGGTTATGTGGATGTTTTTGTTTTCACTAAGCTTTATAGCCTCTTTTACTGTGTTGGCTGATGTTATGTTTAGGTTCACACCTAAATGTTTTGCGTAGTCCTTTAGAAGTTCATACTCAAAACCTTGTGGACCATCTGGTCCTATATAGTAGGTACTTGGGGCATTTAACAAAACTACATTTAAAGTTTTAGTTTTTTTTATCTTATCTAAAACTGATGGTTTTTTTTCTCCTTCTGCTGGGTAATAAAAAGAGTGGCTCAACCAACCAGTAAAGAAAAAAGTAAGTGGGAAAACAACAAAAATTATAAATTTTACCCGTTTTCTTAGCTTTGATAAATTTCTCATTGTAATAGTTTACACTCTTAGGCTTATGCAAATATAAATCTATTCATCCCATCCTCATACTCATGTGCCAATACTTGGTTGTGTGCTTTTAGGATCGAGTCAACTAGGTAAAGTCCTAAACCAAAACTATTTTTAGAGGGGTTCTCTTTTGTAAAGGGTTCTATGTAAAATTTTAGAGGGTATTTTAGACATTCACCTTTGCTTTCAAAGTAGAGTTCACCATCTACCATTCTGATTTTTATTTTTTTATCTGGTGAGTATTTTATGGCGTTGTCGATCATATTTTTTATTGCTGTTGTGTAGAGCCTATAATTAACAGTAATTTTTAAACTAGTATCAAGGTCTATCTCAACTTTATCTCTCTCAACCATCGCCATATCTATAGCTCCATCTATAACATCTACTATGCGGTACTCTTTAAACTCTGTTTTGTCTCTTAGGCTTGTAACCTCTTCGATCATTGCAAACTCGTTCACCAAACACTCTAATCTACCAAATATTGAACTAAATCTGTCACGCTGTTTATCTGAGTCTAACATCTGAGTTGCGATCGTACCTTTAGTAATTGGTGTTTTTAACTCATGCATAATATTTCTTAAAAAAAGTGTGCGTGACTCCATAATACTGTTAATTTTATCTTTTGTAGCTTCAAGTTCGTTAGCGATTGATGCTATCTCATCGTTTCCTCTCATCTTAAAACTTATGTTCATTTTTCCATTACCGTATATTGCTATCTTTCTTCTCAGGCGTATTAATGGGCGTAATCTCTGCAAGATCAAGAAAAATGAGATAAATATGATCAGTATAACTGTAGTGTATGTGTATAAGAGGTTGAAGTATTTGTATGGTTTTAGCTCTTCATCTTTAATAAGTAGTGAGTTTTTTGGAGTTTGTAAATAGAAATAGATCTTGTCGTTGTAAGAAAACATAGAAGTTGTGTAATCACGCACAACTTTTTGAGTTAAAAAACCTTTTGAGTTCATCATCATATGGGTATCTACACTCTTTTCGCCCTTTTGTTTTAGAAACTCCCCTTTATTAAAGATCTCATCTAATTTTTTTTGATCGATTATGCTAAATTTATAAACTGCAAGATTTGCTTCAAGCATAATCCCTGAAGTGTCTCTCTGTTTATGTTGTCTATAGATCTGTGTGATGATCGCATGTTTTGTAAAGATATGATCTATATATTGCTGTCTGTTAAGTTTGTGAAACTCCCAAAAAACTGCACTTACACTAAGTATGGATACTATTAGTGCAAAAAGTACAGTTATTAAAACACCGTGTCGGTTTAGCAATTATTTGTCCCCTTTTCAAAAAAAAA
>JBEPWC010000258.1:0-3105 GCA_041642615.1 Sulfurimonas sp.
TGGTAGGGGAAATTTTAACAGTGGGTTTGTGATCTGTATTTTAGATGATTACGCAAAACGCCCCTCAGCTTGGGAGATCATGGCTGATGTTAGAAAAAACCTCTCAGATCTTGCAGGTGTTAGAGCCTTTCCCATTATGCGACAAAGTCTAGGTGGGCGTGCTCAAAAGCCAGTTCAGTTTGTCCTTGGTGGACCAACTTATGAGGAGCTAGCAGAGTATAGAGATATTATTTTTGAAGAGATCAACAAAGAAAATCCTGGACTTTTAGGTCTTGATAGTGACTACGAAGAGACACGTCCACAACTTGATGTGATCGTGGACTATGAAAGGGCTGCTAGTTTAGGAGTTAGTGTTGAGCAGATAGGTATGACGCTAGAGACTATGATGGGTGGTAAGCGTGTAACAACTTTTATAGATGATGGTGAAGAGTATGATGTGATCGTAGAGGGAGATCGCACCAAACAAAGCTCATTAAGCGATATGCAAAACATCTATGTAAGATCTGATCAAAGTGGTGAGATGATCCCACTCTCAAACCTTGTATCGATCAAAGAATACGGTGCTTCAAGTACACTAACTCGCTACAATAGGATCAGATCAATCACACTAGAAGCAAACCTAAATGAAGATCTTCGTTTGGGCGAAGCACTAGAACACTTAACCAACTTAGTAAGAGAGAAACTCCCAGACAGTGCAGTTGTGGATTTTAAAGGTCAAAGTCGTGATTTTATGGAGTCTGCTTCATCGATCGTGTTTGTTTTTCTTTTGGGTATTGTGGTGGTATACTTGGTTTTAGCGGCACAGTTTGAGAGTTTTGTGCATCCGTTTGTGATCATGTTAACAGTTCCACTAGCTATGGGTGGAGGGCTTTTAGGGCTTTTCATATTTGATGAGTCACTAAACATCTACTCCCAAATTGCACTGATCATACTAGTGGGACTCTCAGCTAAAAATGGGATTTTAATAGTTGAGTTTGCAAATCAGCTTCGTGATCGTGGTGAAGAGTTTAGCAATGCACTCATCCATGCAGCAACTGTAAGGTTTCGCCCCATCATCATGACAGGTCTTACAACCATAGCAGGAGCGATCCCACTGATCCTCTCGTCTGGAGCAGGTTCTGAGACACGTATAGTTATAGGGATCGTGATCCTAACAGGTGTAGCTGCAGCTACGCTTTTTACGCTTTTTATAGTGCCGGTTGCATATAGTTTGTTAGCCAAAGGTACTTCAAGCCCTGGTGCTGTTGCTAAAAGGCTTGAGAGTGAGATGGGTAAACAAATACAAAGCTAATTTATAATTATATTTAACTTTTGTGGGTAATATACATTTACAAACTTAAAAGGAAGTGAATGAGCATACAGTCCATCCAAACCTACTTAAACAACTGTACCCGCCTTTACCAAACTGGTGAGGCTACAGAACATAGTTACAGACCAGCACTTCAAAATCTTCTTGAAGATATAATAAGTGATAATGAGAATATTAGAGTAATAAATGAAGGTAAACAGATAAGAGCAGTAGGTGCACCTGATTACCATATCAAAAAAGGTGATATCCCCATAGGCTACATAGAAGCAAAAGACATAGACAAACCACTAGATAGCAAAGAGTATAAAGAGCAGTTTGAACGCTACAAAAATGCACTTGATAACCTGATCATAACAGACTACTTAGACTTTTGGTTTTACAAAAACGGTGAGCTGATCCAAAAGATCAAAATAGCACAGATCCAAGACAATATGATCGTCGCTTTAGAAGAAAACTTCTCTACATTTCTAAACAGCATAAAAGACTTCACTACCTTTGTATCTAAAACGATCACAAGCCCAAACAAATTAGCTAAGTTAATGGCAGGAAAAGCAAGACTTCTTGAAGATGTGATCCAAAAAGCTATAGAGAGCGATGAAGAGAGTGATGCAAACAACAGTTTAAGAAACCAGTTAGAAGTCTTTAAAGCAAACCTGATCCACGACATGACAGCTGAGAGTTTTGCAGACATCTATGCTCAAACCATAGCTTATGGACTTTTTGCTGCACGACTACATGATGACACTTTAGAAGACTTCTCACGCCAAGAAGCAGTTTATCTCATACCAAAATCAAACCCATTTTTACGAGGGCTTTTTAACTACATAAGTGGGGCGGAATGTGATGACAGGCTTATTTGGATCATAGACTCTTTAGCTGAGATCTTTTTGGCTACAGATGTTAAAAAACTACTAGATGGTTTTAACCAAAAAACAGGGATGAATGATCCGATCATACACTTTTACGAGACATTTTTAGCTGAGTACAACCCAAAACTTAGAAAAAGCAGAGGTGTTTGGTACACACCAGAATCAGTTGTAAACTTCATAGTCCGTGCATGTGATGAGGTTTTAAAAGATGAGTTTGGACTAAGTGATGGACTTTTAGATGAAAGTAAGGTAAAGATCAAAGTAGATGATCTAGATGCAGGAAAAACCGCAAGTGGAAAACAAAGACAACGTGAGATACAAACCCATAAGGTGCAGATCTTAGATCCAGCAACAGGAACTGGGACATTTTTAGCAGAGACTATAAAGTTTGTCAAAAAAGAGTTTTGGGGTGGGAGTTGGAGTAGTTATGTAGAAGATCACTTAGTTCCACGATTAAATGGTTTTGAGCTACTCATGGCAAGTTATGCTATGGCTCATCTAAAACTTGATCTGCTACTTATGGAGACAGGCTACAAACCCATAAACCAAAAACGCTTTAATGTCTTTTTGACAAACTCTCTTGAAGCTCACCACGAACACACGGGAAGCCTTTTTGCAAGTTACTTAGCAAATGAGTCAAAAGAGGCAGACAGGGTAAAAAAAGAGACACCTGTAATGGTTGTGATGGGGAATCCGCCTTATGCAGTAAGTAGTTCAAACAAAAATGAATGGATTCAAAAGCTCATAGCTGATTATAAAAAAAATCTAAACGAGAGAAAAATAAATCTTGATGATGACTATATAAAGTTTATAAGATATGGTCAACACTATATAGATAAAAACGGAGAGGGAATACTAGCCTACATCTCAAATAACTCTTTTATAGATGGGATCACACATAGACAGATGAGAAGATCACTTTTAGAG
>JBEPWC010000259.1:0-3104 GCA_041642615.1 Sulfurimonas sp.
TACACATACACTTTTTATATGTGGTGGTGCTTTTGTAGGTCTTGTTAAAGATGCAAACGATGACAAAAAGAAACAACCTAAAAAGATGGGGTTTTTAACTCATAAAGATGAGGAGTTAAATACTCAAGAGATCGAGTCAAAAGATCTTATAAACTTTGGTCTGATCCCAGAGTTTATAGGAAGAATCCCTGTAGTTGCTACACTAAACCAACTCTCGATCGAAGATCTGATCAAGGTATTGACTGAGCCAAACAATGCGATTACAAAGCAGTATCAGGCTTTGTTTGAACTTGATGGCATAGAGCTTGAGTTTAGCGAAGATGCTTTGCAAGAGATAGCTAAAATGGCAGATGAAAAAGGTGTCGGTGCCAGAGGTCTAAGAGGGATCATTGAAAAGATTATGTTACCACTTCAGTATGAACTTCCTGCAAATGAGGATGTTAAAACTTGCACTATCACTAAAGATTTTATAAATGGTGAGAAGGAAGTAGAGCTTTTATATGAACAATCCAAGAAGGAGGCGAACTAATGGATGATCAATCAACCGCTTATGAGTGGGCTAAAACATATGACTTTAGTGAAGAGCAGATCCAGTATGCGACCATACTAGCTCTTAAAATTTTAGATGATGAGTGTAAGATGGACTATGATAACTACAACCTTTTTATGTCTGTATATGATGGCATAAAAGATAAACAAAATACACCATTTAACCTAAGTGTACATACGATCATAGACCTAGCTCGTGCAAAGGATCCCATAAAAGCAGACCCTATCTACAAAGATGTGATCGGTGAACTTAGAGTGACAATGATGAAAGATATGCAAAAGCCTATAATGAAGGCATATAAAAACCTGGTTTGGAGTGTGACAAGCGCTTAGTAAAAAGTAATTTTTTTTGCAAAAAACCTCGTAGGAGGATAGATACAATGAGTTTTATAGAGCTAGACAGAGATGAGTACCTCGAGTCTGTTCAAAAAATAGGTGACTTTGATACTTTAAAGTTTTCAAAGCATGCACTTGATTGGTGGGATAAGTACTACAGTTGGAAAAAGTTTCCCCCAATTGCACTCTCTTTAGATGGGATCAACAAAGCTTACATCTTTTACCACATCTCAAAAGATAAACGTTACCTTACCATACACAACCTTTTTACTCCAAAAGCTTACCGTACACAAGGACTTGCACATGAGTTGTTGGATGAGCTATTTAGAATAAAATCTGGTAGTGAGATAGAAAGATTTAAGATGTTTTGCGTCTCTTCATCACTAAAGTTTTATAACTCTATAGGGCTTAAGTACTGGGGAGTAAACCATTTAAATCAGTACTATTGTGATTTTAAAATGCCAAAAGAGAACATGTCAGAGATCAGACAGATCGTAGAAGAAAGCTCTGCAAGTGAGTTTACAGATGTTGAGTATAAAAAGATATATAAAGATCTAGAATTAGGTAGTGATGGGTTTGATGATAAGCAAAAGGATATATATAATAAAGTTACCAATATGCTAGGGGATAGATATATAAATAGAGAGTTCTTAAATAAAAACTAGTTGTTTGGTATGTCAATTACTGTTACTAATATTTTATGTGAAATGTGAAATTATATTTTTGTAAGTATTTGTTAAAGCTAGGTTAGATAACATATTATAAAGATGTCTTTTATAGTTAAAAGACTTTTAAAAAGGGCTTATATAATATGAAAAAAATAATAATAATAGACAACTCAAGCGTTACAATCTCTATGCTTAAAAGTACATTGACTAAAGATCTTGGAATGGATGTTTTTGTAGCAAAGTCAATAGAGGAATCAAAAAAGTTATTAGAAGAATACACTTTTTTTATGGCTATTACAAACTTATATCTAATTGGTCTTAACAATAATGATAACTTAGATATTTTAGCCTCTTATAATGTTCCTACAATTATTTTTAGTTCCAAAATAGAATCAACGCTTTTAGAAGACAACACTTACCCAAATATTATAGACTATGTATTTAAAGATCCAAATGGTATAAAATATATTTTTAAACTTATTGAGGCTATTGAGTACTGCTCTTATAAAAAAGTTTTGCTAATAGATGACTCAACTGCTATGCTCAATTTTACTGAAAACATGTTAAAAAAGATCTCTTTGCGAGTTGTTAAAGCAAGAGATGGAGTAGAGGCTTTTGAAGTGCTAAAAGAGCATGATGATGTATCTTTGATCATAAGCGATTACAACATGCCAAATAAAAATGGATTAGAGTTTGTAAAAGAGTTTAGATCATATGTTAAAAATGCTGATATACCAGTGATTGTTACTACTTCAGAACAAGATGAAAGTGTAAAAATCCAGTTTTATAAAAATGGGGCTAATGATCTTATTCAAAAGCCTGTTTTAGAAGAGGAGTTAAAGTTTAAGCTGATAAATATATTTTTAGATAAAAAGCACTTTGAACAAAACCTTTTAAAAAAAGAGATGATAGAAAACTATGTGATCACCTCCTCTACAGATCTAGATGGCAACATTACAAACGTATCAAAAGCTTTTTGTGAGATAAGTGGCTACAGCAAAGATGAACTACTTGGAAAAAACCATAAAATTTTAAGACATCCTGATATGAAAGATGCCTTGTATGAAGATCTGTGGAGTAGTATTAGTGCAGGTAAAATATGGAGGGGTGAGGTTAAAAACCTGAAAAAAGATGGCAGTTACTACTGGGTAGATGCGATCATAGAGCCACTCTTTGACAATGAAAACAATATCAAAGGCTACTACGCTATACGTCTTGATATAACAAACAAAAAACTCATAGAAGAGATCAGTATAACCGATGGACTTACAAACATATTTAACAGAAGACACTTTAACGATACTTTCCCAAAAATACTAGAAGATGCTAAGCAAAAGGATGAACTTGTTTGCTTTTTACTTATGGATATAGATCATTTTAAACAGTATAACGACAACTATGGACACCAGATGGGAGATGATGTTCTTGTTAAGTTTGCACAGTGTTTAAAAGACACCATTAAAAGAGCTGATGATATAGCATTTCGTCTTGGTGGAGAAGAGTTTGGAATAGTATATAAAATAGACTCAAGACAAAATGCTTTAGAATTTG
>JBEPWC010000260.1:0-3095 GCA_041642615.1 Sulfurimonas sp.
CTGAAGTTGAGAGCAGAAATGTAGCCTGCCTACCAATACGCCCCTCTTCAAACTGCCTCCAATAGTCACTTCTCTCAATCTCCAAAAGCCTTCTTTTAAAAGCTACGTCTACTTTGTCTTTATCTGCTTTATATATGCTACTTTGTGAGCTAAATTCATCTATATAATTATCTAGTGAATCAATTTTAATCTTATTAAAAAATGGGTTATGTATAAGCGTTCTAAAATACTTTCTCATCTCATGCGTAACACTTTTTTCTGCTTTTAATATTGTTGCTTGCTTTGCATCTGGATATTTATCTAACCTTACAAGCCTAAGTAGATACTCCATAGTCGAACCATTTATAACTATGGTCAAAAAAACAATCCCTGCTGTAAGAAAGAGTATCTGATCTCTAATCTCTAATGGTATGTTTGTATCTTGAGAGATTATGAGTGCTAGTGCCAAAGCAACAGCCCCACGCAAACCTCCCCAGACTAATACTGTAGCTTTTTGTTTTGTTATACCAACACCTATACGCTCTAACACCGGCATAAGAACAACTACAGAAGTGGCACGGATAAGCATTAGTACTACATATAAAACTCCCAAAGTGATCCATAGTTCTAGTGAGTCAAACTTTGTGTTTGAGACTATAACTATACCTACTATCAAAAAGATCAAAGTATTTGCCATATATGAGAGCATCTTCCAAAACTGTTCTAAAAACTCATATATCTCTGGAGAGACCTTTGTCCTACCTATGGTTGAAAACATAACTGCCAAAGCCACTAAAGACACGATCCCACTAACACCAATAGACTCTGATACTATAAATGTTATATAAGCAGATACTACAGATAGCGTGATCTCAATAAGTGGCTGATCTACCAACTTCCCAATAACATACAAACAGCTCCAAGCTACTGCGATCCCGACTACAAGACCCGATAAAACCACCCATATAAAATCACCAACTACACTTAGTGTGTCTATCTCTACAGAACTACCAAGTACAAAACCATAAAACAAAGAGAAAAAAACTATGGCAGTACCATCGTTTAAAAGAGATTCCCCCTCGATCAGAGTCTCTAAACGCTTTCGTGAGCTTTTCTCTTTTAAAAGTGCTACAACAGAGACTGGATCTGTTGCACTTATAAGTGCACCAAACAGTAGCGAGACCCCAATGCTCCATGAGAGTAACCAGTGGATAGCAAATGCACTCAGAACCATCGATATAACAAGTCCAACTACCGCTAAAAGAGCTGTTTGTGGCAAGATCCTAAAGAAAAGGTGTGGCTCCATGGAGTAAGCAGACTGAAAGATCAAGGCTGGTAAAAAAAGGTATAAGATAAGGTGTGGGTCTATAGTAGCTACTTGCTTTATAACCTCAGAAACTACAAAGAGTTCTACAAAGATACCAAAGTGTTCAAAAAGACCTAAAACTATACCTATAAGAAAAAGTATAACAGTGTAAGAGAGGTGGCTGTTTTTCATAAATATTTTTGTAAAAGCACCAACGAGTAGTGCAAATACGACAAAGATCAATGAGTAAAAGCCTGTACTCTCCAAGTTTAACTCTTAGTCTTTAAGTATTTTACTGCATCAAGTGCATTTTTAAAGATATTTTTCGTATGTGACTCTAAACTCTCTTTTGAACCATAACCACAAAGTACACCTATGGAGTTAACTCCGGCATTTTTAGCAGAAAGTAGGTCTAGTTCTGTATCGCCTATCATCCAGATCTGTTCATCTTTAATGTTTATCTCTTTTAGTGCTTTTTGGATCGGCTCGGCATCTGGTTTAGGTTTCTCTACATGCTCACGACCGATCAGCGTTTTAAAATGATCCATGATCCCAAAGTGTTCCATTAACTCTTTTGAATAAAGCCCCGTTTTTGTTGTAACTACACCTAGAGTTGCAAATGTACTTGCAAGCTCTACTGCCTTTTGAGCATCTGGCAGAAGCTCTGTTTTTATTTTAGATATAGTTCTATATCTTTTTTTATAGGTATCTACAAAGTCCCAAACCCTGTCTTCTGCTACACCAAGGCGTGCAAACATAACATCTAGCGGGTGTCCGATCAGTGCGTGGATCTCTTGATCAGTTGGGTTTTTCTCACCATGGACATCAAAAGCGTGATGAAAAGTAGAGGTTATGGCTTCGGTTGATTCTATTAAAGTTCCGTCTAGATCAAAAAGTATTATCATCTATTTTCCTCTTTTTAGTAAACTTCATCGTGTGTACCAATGTCTATTGGGATTATTTCATTTTCTTTAATTATGAAGTCGATCACCATTCTATACTGCATATTTATAGATACACTAAGGTACGTTCCTAGTTTTCCTTTTAGTTTATGCAACCTTAGTGATGGATGAGATGGATCTACTTCAAGTAGTTCAACAGTTTTAATATACTTATCAAGTAAGTCAGGGTGTTTTTTAATAAACTTTTTTAACTTTTTAAAATACTCATCTGTTATAATGATTTTATAGTTCATCGATCAGATCTTTTGCATGTTCTGAAGCAGTTTGTACTTTGTACTTTCCATCTTTAATATCTTGCATAACTTTCATATGTGCAATATCGAGCTCATTTTGTCTAAACTCGTTGTATCTTTCTATGTCCAAAACTACATACTTGCTTTTGCCACGAACATTTATGATCAACTCATCTGCTTTTTTTAACATACTTTCAAAAACAGATACACCTTTTTTCTTTACTTCATTTGCTGTTATGATCATAATAAACCTCTTAAGAGTACTTTTAAAGGTATTATACCATAAAAACCTCATCGATCTCTTTCATAATCGTGTCTGTTTTGCTTAGGGCGTTTATGATGCGGTTGTAGTGTTTTAGATCTTGTCTTGTTAGTTCACGACCTACTCTGTCTTTTAGCCATTTTTGTGCTGGTTGGTATCCGCCTATGTAGAACTCCCATGCTACAAGTGGGATATTTACTATGCTTACATCTGGGTTTATGTTTAGCGTGACTTTTTCATCTTCTGTGCTAAAGTCTTTTTTGTTTAGTTTGTTAGAGATGATCATGGTTGCATCTCCCTTTATGTCTATGGTGCGTTCATCTAGGCTTTTGTCTTCTAGCAGGTGGAGTGAT
>JBEPWC010000261.1:0-3084 GCA_041642615.1 Sulfurimonas sp.
AGCTTGGTGTTTGTATTTAGTCTCAGCGATCAACATCCCCGCAATAAATGCTCCTAAAGCATGGGTAAATCCCATAGCATGAGCTAAAACAGAAGCTCCAACAGCTAAAAACAGGATCGTTCCAACAAATAGCTCATCAGAGTTTGTTTTTACGATCGCATCAAAAAAAGGCTCTAAAAGATACTTCCCAATAAGCCATAAAAGTGTAAGCAGTACTACCGCACTTATTGCCATGCGAATAATCATTGAGCTAACATCAGTATTATCACTGCTTAAAAACCCGATCACAAGTAAGATAGGGATCACTGCAATATCTTGCATGATCAAAATCCCCAAACTTCTTTGACCGTATCGTTTGTTGATCTCACCTGTTTCGTTAAAAGTTTTAAGCACTATTGCTGTAGATGAGAGTGCTATTGCTAAAGAGACAATAAATGATACTTGCTGCTCAATATCAAATATATAGTGAGCCATACCATACACAATAAGTGCGGTAAGAGTGATCTGCATACTACCGGCTAAAAACACTTCATTTTTCATCTTTTTAAGATGCTCTATAGAAAATTCTAACCCTATAGTAAACATTAAAAACACAACCCCGTACTCAGCTACCTCTTGGAGTGTATGGTTATTTACAGCATGATGCAATTCAAAAGAGTAAGCTACAATTGTACCTGTAAAGATGTACCCTATAATGGTAGGAAGTTGTAGTTTTTTAAGAAAAATATTTAAAACCAAAGCTATAAACAAAGCTGTGACAATCACTGTTAGCATAAAAATCCATTAGATATATTTTTTGAGATAGTTTATCAAAAATATTTATAGGTTTTGTTTAAATTATATGTATTAGTGTTAAAGACACTAAGGAAACGGGGTAGATTAGATAGAGTGCTCTAACATCAGCATCTTCTCTTTTTATCTTTTTTGAAAGTGATGCTACCCTTATAAGTAAAAGTGCAGTTATAAGTGATGATGGGGCTAAAATGGTTACTAAAAGATCGTATGAACTAATGCTACCCATAAAAAGCTCTTTAGCAAGACTGCCACTTGTAAAAGGTATCCCTATAAGACTTAGAGAAAATACCAGACCTAAGATCACATAGTGGATATTTAGCCCATTTTTTAAAACCTCCCCTGCAAGAAGAAACAAAGAGGATTTGTTTATGGCGTGATGTAGTGAGAAAAAGAGTATAGCTAAAAGTATGCTATCCCACAGTTTTGGCTCAAGCAGTCCAAGCCCCAAAAGGGTTACAATATATCCCATTTGCGATATGCTTGAATAAGCTAGAACCACTTTGATCTCTTTTTTAAAGATCCCAAAAGCACCAAAAAAGATCCCAAAAACTCCAAAACAAATCAGAAAAAAACCAGTTAAAAAATCGCCCTCATGTCCAAAAGGAAGATACCTTATAATCCCTAAAATCCCAGCTTTTAGCATAACTCCAGAGAGGAGGGCACTTGCTGATGCTGGAGCATTTCCATGAGCATATGGGAGCCAAAAATGTAGCAAAAATACCCCAGCTTTGATCCCAAATCCTACTATAAAAAGAAAAACCGCCAAAGGTGGTGGCATGGTGGTGATGTACTCAAAACTATAGTTTTCAAAAGAGTTTGTAGAGATGATGATCGCTACAAAAAGTGATACCTCAGAGATGATTGCATACTTTATGTATATAAATGCAGCTTGAATCGCTTTTTGACTTTGTGAGTGGATCACAAGTCCAAATGCAGACAGGGACATCAAAGTAAAGAAAATATAAAAACCGATCACATCATAGCTAACAATCAGCCCCATATTTCCTAAAAAAGTTAGAAGAAACCAAAACCAAAATCTATTTTTATGAGTTGTTATAGAGGTGTATCCATAAAGGGTTGCAATAAGCCATACAAATGAGCTAAAGATCAAAAAGACCTTAGAGATAAAATCTATTTTAAAATAAAGCCCAAACAAAAACCACTCAAGTTCAAAAGAGAACCCCACAGGTGCGAAGACTCCAAAAAGCAAAGATACACTTACAAAAAAGATAACGATAAAAAAACTCAAAACAAGTACTCCACTTCAACCAAAGTGTTAACCCACTGCAAAGCACTGTACTCACTAAGGGCAAAGATCCCAAAGTAAAAAGTAAGCAGTGCTGTAAAAATGGCAGGGACACTTAGTAGTGCTAGGTTGAGTTTAGAGTGTGGGTTTTTCTCATAACTTTTAAGTGGCTCTAAAAACCAGATCTTATACACAAGTGGTAAAAAATATAGAGCATTTAAAATAGTTGATAGGGCTAATACCCCAAGGACTATTAAGAGATCGTTTTGGAATGCACCCATTGCAAGGTAGTACTTTGACAAAAAACCAGCAGTTGTTGGGATCCCTATCATCCCTAAGATCCCAATGGTAAAACTAAGAGAGTTTATGGGCATGATCTTGCCAAGACCATTAAGATCTTCTATATTGTGGATATTGTAGACTTTGCCAAATGTCCCTGCACAAAAAAACAGAGTGATCTTCATAACACCCTGATGGACTAGGTGGATCAGACCACCTATTGTACCAACTGGACCAAAGAGCGATACACCTAAT
The DNA here is from genome assembly GCA_041642615.1 of Sulfurimonas sp. Taxonomy (GTDB): domain Bacteria; phylum Campylobacterota; class Campylobacteria; order Campylobacterales; family Sulfurimonadaceae; genus Sulfurimonas. The sequence continues at coordinate 2,576 of JBEPWC010000261.1, forward strand.
AAAATATATGAGACTTGTGAGATTGTGGAGTATGCGAGTCTTTTTTTGATGTTGGTTTGTCTGAGTGCTATAACACTTCCATAGATGATGGTTACACAAGCTACTACAAGTAAAACACTCAAAAGACCAAGCTTGCTAGCAAAAGCGATCCCGTATACATCGTATACTACGCGGATTATCCCAAAGGCTCCAGCTTTTACAACCGCTACTGCATGCAAAAGTGCTGAAACTGGTGCTGGTGCTGCCATAGCAGATGGTAGCCACCCATGTAGTGGGAATATAGCAGCTTTTATACCGATCCCTAAAAGTAGGATGATAAATATCCGGTGGCAATGTTAACTCAATTCCACTTAATGCCTTTGATTTTAAATACTCTTGCAATGATTTTACAAAACTATCTATCTCGCTTATGTACATATTTTGATTACGGAAGTGGAAGCCTCCAAAAGGAGCAGAAAAGGGAGATTGGAGTAAATTATTTTTTATTCCGGCAGTAAACCCAATTGTCG
>JBEPWC010000262.1:0-3081 GCA_041642615.1 Sulfurimonas sp.
ATATCCTCAAGGTTTATATCTCCACTCTCCTCTATCCAGCAACACGGAACAAGTGTTACAACTCCATCTTTTACATAGATGCTTTGAGACTCATTTATACGAACAGCTCCCTCTAACTTATCCAGTTCAGACTGAGCAAATCGAACACTTGATATGTTTGAAGAGCTAACCCCGAAACTAGAAGCTAGGTCTATGATCTTTTTGTCTTCATACGCAAAGATAAAAAAACTACCCTCTTCATTTTCATCTTTGTAAGCACTGTAGCTGTAATTACCATCTGGCAAGATATCTTCAAACAGACTTGCAAGAAGTTTTTTGACATCTCTTAAATATTTTACAGGTAGTTTGATTTTTTTAACCCAGTAAAGCGAGGGTGAGAGTATGATCTCAACCCTTTCATTACTATCTACACTAACACTTGAGTGTGGATCTAAAAAAACTACTCTTTTTTGCTCATTAAATTTCATAAGAAAAATTATACCCTTTTGATTGTTCAATATCATACTCAAAGTTTATATTTGCACTGTTTTTGCCCTGGAACACCTCTAAATCCACCTCTACTACACGTCTGCTTTTTTGATCCTTACAATAAAGATCTGAAAAACCACTAGCGTTTACATCTACTATAAAATCATCTGCAGCATCTACCTCTACACCCTCTAACATATGTTTAGTCCAATCACTCACATAGTAACTATCCAAACAGTAATCTTTTGCCGGATTAGCGATGTAGAAAAGTTCTTTAAAGTCTATCTGATCAAGTGAGTTCTCATAGTAGGTATTTTTGTAGTGTTGATTGACCTCTTTAAGGTGATCAAATGAAGCTATGTAGTCTCTAAAAGTATCTGGTTTTGCATCTAAAATATCTGTAGTTGGGTAGTAGTTTATATCGTACTTTGATACTGAGTCTTTTAGTAGATTTATATAGATAGGATTTACATTATAACCACTTAAAAAAGTTCTAAACTGTTGCAATAGTTTTGGTTCTGCCTTTCCTTCCTCTACTTTTAGTTCAAGAAGTTGATTTAAATTTATTTTTCTCCTTGCACTTTTGATCGAAATAGCAAGTCTTACACCTGCTGCTTCAAAAGGTATAAACTCACTTTGGGCTAAAAATATATCGTAAGCCTCACCCGATTTATCTTGCTTTATTAGTTTTAACTCTGGTGATTTTTCTAAAAAAGTTAAAACGTCATCTAGTATCACATTTGTTTGGAGTAAAAAGTTCTCTTTTGATATGTCAGTTTTTGCATCGTTTAAGTACTTTAGTCCCAAACCTAAACTGATCGTAATAGCCATTAGAAAAAAGAGTGTTATCAAAAGTGCTATTGCATTTTTAGAACATCTTTTCATGATCGCTACCCTATACTCATTGAGAAGATCGGAAGTAGCATCGCAGCTACAATAAAGCCTATACTAGCACCTACAAAAAGCATAAGGGCTGGCTCAAGCAAGGTTAAAAGCATACCAATTTTGTCACGATTTTCTTCAAAGTAAAGCTCACTTGTGTTTGTAAGCACATTTTGAAGCTGACTTGTCTCTTCACCTAGTGCTATTGACTGTATAAAGGCGTTGTCTATCTTAATATTTGAGTTGTTAAGTGCGGATGAGAGAAGTTTTCCCTCTACAACTTTTTTACTAGCCTCCACAAACATCTTCTTTAACACTAAGTTATTCAAGATGTTTGCACTCAAGTTTATGGTCTGAACAAATGGCACACCAGACCTTGTAAGTAGTGATGCGATGTAAGAAAACCTAGCTAACTCACTTTTTTGTATGATCTCACCAAAGAGAGGGAGTTTTAAAAGTATGCGGTGGATACTATATGCAAATGTTTTGCTTTTTTTCATTAAAACTACAAAGATAAATACTGCTACTGCTAAAAACCCCAAAACAGTTGTAAAGTTGTGGTTAAAAAAATCACCCAGTGCTATTACAAACTTTGTAGGGGTTGGAAGTTCCTGATCCATAGACTCAAAAATACCTGTGATCTCAGGCACAACATAAGCAAGCATAAATGCGATCATCAGTAAAGAGATTATGATCATAAAACTAGGATACGCAAAAGCACCTTTGATCTCTTTGTTTATTGAATCTTGTTCTTTTAAAAAACGACTAAGTTCTATGAGTACTTCATCTAAAATACCACCATTTTCACTAACCTTAATACTCTCAACATAAAAACTTGGAAGTTCTACAATCTCTTGGCTACTTAGTGCTGAATAGAAGTTATTACCCTCATCAAGATGAGTTGAGACAGTTGTTAAAAACAGCTTCATTTTTTTGTTTTTTTCGTAGTGGGTTTGTACTATTTTTATTGCAGATACGATCGATATACCCGATCTTATATACATGGAGAGTTCACGTGAGAGTGCGGCTAACTCTTTTGGAGGAATTTTGTACTTTCCTAAAAAGCTTATGTTATCAAATAAAGAGGGGGAGTCCTCCTCAATATTTTGGATGATCACACCGTTTGCTTTTAGTTTTGACTTTGCTTCACCTAGGCTTGCTGCTTCTATCTTTTGTGAAAGTCTTTTACCCTCACTACTGATCCCTTTGTATTTAAAGATCATCTAGTTACCTCTTGGTAAAGTTTTTCTTTGATCTGGACTAACTCAGACTCTGATCTGTAAACCTGTGTATTTTTAAAGTAAGGTGTAAAATCGTAAAATCTGTCTTTGTACTCAACAACCATCTGATCACTCACTCCATTTCTATCTACACTTAAAGAGAAGCAGACCTCTTCATCTACACCCTCTTTGTTAAAAATTACTCTGTTTTTAAGGCGAACTAATCCAAAGTTTTGATCATACCTGTACATTTTTGGTTCTTCATCTAAAAAATCTTCATAAACCTCTGAAAGATTCTCATCAACTTCGCCGTCAATGTAGACACTACAACTCTCACACTCATCCAAACAAATAAGTTCTGCTTTATCTCTTTTATCTAGATCGTCCAGTGAAGACTTTAGAGTTAAAAGAGTTGGTTTGATCTTATTTTGCTTAACATTATCAAAGTTTGAAATAGCAAGTGTGTACACAACCCCAACGATCACAACTACTATAAGAAGTTCAATAAGGG
>JBEPWC010000263.1:0-3070 GCA_041642615.1 Sulfurimonas sp.
AACCTACTAATAGGTGAGCGTGTAGCAGAGGACATCAAGATAAATATCGGTACAGCAGTAGCACTTGAAACTGAACTTGCTATGGTTACAAATGGTCGTGATCAAGTTGAAGGTCTTTTAAGTAGTGTTGAGCTAACTAGTGAAGATGCACGTGAAGCTATGCGTGAACCTTTACGTGAGATCGGTGAAGCACTTCGCGATGTACTAGAGCAGATGCCACCTGATCTTGCTGGTGATATTGTAAATCATGGAATTATTTTAACTGGTGGTGGAGCACTGATTCGCCAACTAGATAAGTTTTTATCTGACATTGTAAAGATCCCTGTATTTGTTGCAGATGAGCCACTTCTTGCAGTAGCACGCGGAACTGGTCGTGCACTAGAAGAGATAGACCTATTACAAGAGCTTTTTGAGAATGAATAAAGAGCTTCTTGGCTTTTTTTTAATATTTGTAGCACTCTTTGTGGGTGCTATGTACTACACAAACATTATCCAAGATCCATTTATTTCTGCACTTAACACAATAAAATCAACTTACCACAACAGTGTTGAGAGTGTCTCTAAAAAGATAGATCAACATTTTATGCAAGCTGAACATATTGAAAAGCTTGAAGAGAAACTCTCACGATTTGAAAACAACCATCTAGTTATGCAACAACTTGCATCTGAGGTAAACGATCTCTTTGAGATAAATAAAACAAACCTTAAATCAAATCCAAAAGTAAAACTCGTTCGTGCGATCTCATACCAGAGATTTGGCGACATGAACAGGTTGTGGGTAGATATGGATGATTTTAACTCATCAAAAGTTTATGGTTTGACATATAAAGAGCTAGTAGCAGGCATAGTTGTCGCTCAAGGCTCAAAACCACTAGCACTTTTAAACAAAGATATTAAGTGCACATACGCTGTATATGTTGGCGAGGCAAAAGCACCAGGTGTAGCACATGGAAATGATGACAAAAACATCATAGTAGAGTATATACCATCTTGGTTTAAGATAGATGTGGGTGATCTTGTTGTGACATCAGGACTTGACAACATCTTTTTTAAAGGCTTAAAGGTTGGAACAGTGGTATCACACTCTAAAAGTCAAGGCTATCAAAGTGCTGTTGTAAAACCGTTTTACAACTCAAATGAACCTAGTTATTTTCATCTTATAGAATCAGTTAGATGAAGTATCTTTTAGCTTTACTTTTTAGTTTAACATCGCTTTTTGCACAAGAAAAGATTACCATAGGGCTTGGTCCCTACATTCAGTCCCAGCCTTACAAGGATGTAGATCACATAGTACTACCCTCCCCTGTATTTTTTTACGATAACTCCATCTTTTACGTAAGGTGGACAAGGTTTGGAGTCTACTTTTTAGGTGAAAAATCTGATGATATCTCTTGGGGGTTTTCACTAACAGCACAACCTAGAACAAACGGTTACTCTGCTAAAGATTCTTCACACCTAAATGGTATGGATGAGAAAAAAAGCTCATGGGAAGGTGGGATCGCTTTTTCAGCAAGCTTTGAGAACTCATATATTGAGATGATCTACTTAAGAGATCTGTTAAATAGATACAATTCGTACATAGCAAAAGCAGAGTTTGGTTATTCACTTGAGTATGACAGACTTTCAATCTACCCAAGTTTAGTTGCGATCTACCAAGATAGAGATTTTTTAAACTACTACTATGGTGTTACACAAGATGAATCACAAAAATCTTTACACAACTTTTACACCCCAAAATCGGATCTTAAGTACGCCGCTCAAACATACATAAGCTATAAAATAGATGAAAAATTTTCCGCTTTTTTTAACGCAAGAGTCGATCTATTATCATCTGAAGCTAAGAACTCTCCACTAATAAATCAAGACTACTATTATTCAGGTATAGCTTCACTTATATACACTTTTGATTTTTAATACAAATTTGTTCATCATTTTTTAAGTGGTTTTTGGCTATAATCGCATATTTTATTACACGTCATTCCCAACTAGATTGGGAATCTAATTACAAGATTATTAAAGGTAAAAGATGCCAAAACGCACTGACATAAACACTATATTACTTATTGGTTCTGGTCCGATTATTATCGGTCAAGCATGTGAGTTTGACTACTCAGGGACTCAAGCTGTTAAAACTCTAAAAGAGTTAGGTTACCGTGTAATTCTTATAAACTCAAACCCAGCTACGATCATGACCGATCCTGAGTTTGCTGACAGGACTTATATAGAGCCTATAAAAGAGGATGTTATTGCAAAGATCATCAAAGAGGAAAATGTTGATGCAGTCCTTCCAACCATGGGTGGACAAACAGCACTAAATGTAGCAACCGTTATGTATGAAAAAGGTATGTTAGAGGGTGTTGAGTTTTTAGGTGCATCACCTGAGGCTATACACAAAGGTGAAGACAGATCTGCATTTAACGAAGCTATGATCAAGATCGGTATGGACCTACCAAAAAGTGCAAATGCTTACAGTGTTGAAGAGGCTGTAGAATTGGCTCGTGAGATCGGCTTTCCTGTGATCTCACGTGCATCTTTTACACTAGCTGGTGGCGGTAGTGGAGTTGCATACAACATGGAAGAGTTTGAGACTCTTGCAGCTGCTGGGATCGAAGCAAGCCCTGTAAATGAGATCGAGATCATGGAGTCTATGCTTGGTTGGAAAGAGTATGAAATGGAGGTTATAAGGGATCGTTCTGATAACTGTATCATCGTATGTTCGATCGAGAACTTTGATCCTATGGGTGTTCACACGGGTGATAGCATCACTGTAGCACCTGCACTTACCTTGACGGACAAAGAGTACCAAAGGATGCGTGATGCATCTTTTGCAATTTTACGTGAGATCGGTGTAGATACTGGTGGAAGTAATGTACAGTTTGCCATAAATCCAGAAGATGGTCGTATGATCGTAATCGAGATGAACCCACGCGTTTCACGCTCATCTGCACTAGCTTCAAAAGCAACAGGCTATCCGATCGCAAAAGTTGCAACACTACTAGCTGTTGGTTTTACACTAGATGAGATCACAAACGACATCACTGGAACTCCTGCATCTTTTGAGCCGGTGATC
>JBEPWC010000264.1:0-3068 GCA_041642615.1 Sulfurimonas sp.
GTTTAATTAAAATTGACTTAATTTAAGTCGCCTGTAAGTTTATATGACTATACTTCCACCACAAAACAAGAGAATCGGTTTTGCACCTGCAAAATGTTTCTTTAGAAAATAAAAACGAAAGGTTCGTTCAATGAAATTTACTAAAATTGCAACTGAAGAACAAATCGATAGAAAATGGATTCTAATCGATGCAGAAGGTAAAACTTTTGGTCGTATGATTACTGAAGTAGCTACAGCTCTTCGTGGTAAAAATAAGGCATGTTTTACTCCAAATATAGACTGTGGTGACTACGTAGTTATCATCAACGCTTCTAAGGCTAAATTTAACGGTCTTGGTAAAATTAATAATAAAGAGTATTTTTCACATTCTGGTTACTTCGGTTCTACTAAGAGTGTTAAGATGACTGAGCTTTTAGAGAAAAATCCTGAGAAACTATACAAATTAGCTACTCGTGGTATGCTTCCTAAAACTAGACTTGGTGCTAAAATGCTTAAAAAATTAAAAGTATATGCAGGTGACCAACACCCTCACACTGCACAAATAGCTAAGTAAGGATTGATATATGGCAAATAAAACATATGCAACAGGACGTCGTAAAGCGTCAATAGCAAAAGTATGGTTAACTCCAGGTACTGGTAACATCACAATCAACGGTCTTTCTATAGACGCATGGCTAGGTGGACTTGAAGCTAAGAAACTTCGTGTTAAGCAACCACTTGCTTTAACTAAACAAGATACTTCAGTTGATATCGTAGCTACTACTTTAGGTGGTGGTTTTGGTGGTCAAGCTGATGCACTTCGTCACGGAATTAGCCGTGCACTAGTAGCATTTAACCCAGAGTTAAAAGCTATCCTTAAACCTGAGGGTATGATGACTCGTGATTCACGTGTTGTTGAGCGTAAGAAACCAGGTAAGCGTAAAGCTCGTCGTTCTCGCCAGTTCAGCAAGCGTTAAGCTACTCATTTATATTTCGATATTCTCAGTTTTACTGGGAATGCCGAAACAATCTTCACTTTTAATACTTCAAATTAACCATAATCATATATAATACATACTATGAAAAAAATATTAATAATTGTTGCTACCATAGTAGTAATATTGGCACTCTCACCCATAGTTGGAAGTAAAATTATTGAGTCTAAATTAGACGAAAATATTAAAAAACTCACCTCAAGCGGACTAGAGATCAAAAAACAAGATACTCGCTCAGGCTATCTGAACACTTCAAAACAATATAAATTTGTTGTAATTGATTCTAAAGTATTTATGGACTATATGTCTGAACTTTCAAACAAACAGGTCTCTGGATATGCAGGTGAGCTTTTAGAAGGTACAGTTGTTGGAGTTGATCTAGACTACTCTAACGTCCCACTTCTAAGGAGTACATCCATAGATATTTATCCGGTCTCTTTAAACAATCAGATCATGAAAGATATGAGAGTGTCAAACCCAGAATTTGCTAAGTTAGTAGAGCAGTTTTTAGAAAAAGGTGGGCTAAGATACCACGTAGATTACGATATCATAACTAAGAACTTTGATGGATATATAAAAGATATAAAAGAGAGTTACACTCAAAAAATAGATCAAAAAGTTGACTTTGAACTAAGTGGTTCTACTTTTTCTGGCAATGGTAATCTTATTATGCCAAAGTTTATAAACTCAGACACAAAGAAAGTATACCTACACTATGTATCTGGATCAGATGAGGGGAAGTTTGACTTTGAAAACATCTCTATCTCATCGAGTTATGAGTCTGTAACATCATATGCCTCAAACCTAAGGTTAGAAAAACTAGAAGCTGATGTAAAGTCAAACTACAATAACAACTCAAAAGTTTATGTAAAAGATATGGTTTTAAGTTTTATCTCTACAACCGATGGAACAAAAGCTAAGCTAGGTTCAAAGTCTTCTTTTAAAAAGTTTGATATAGAGGCTAAACACGAGAGTATTAAGATGAGAAATTTTAATTTTGATACTAAAATAAAAGGTATAGACAAAGATAGCTATGAAGAGCTTAGTGAGCTTTTAAGAGACGCAAATAGCTTAAGTTCACGCAGTTTAAACTATAAAACACAAAAGATTGTCCAGGAGTTAGTTCTTAGAGGTTTTGAACTTGATATAGATGATATATCTATTGAGAGAATTTTGATAAATGACTCTAATGATTTAGGTACTAGTTCTCTAAAAGCAGATATAAAACTACCTCAAAATGCTTTGGGTAAAAATGCACGTCCAGCAGAGATGGTAGAAAAAATAGATGTAGATATGTTACTAACCATATCAAAACCTACGTTTGAGATCATAACAAAATCATCACCAATAGTTGGTATTTCTAAAAGTTTTGCAAAGTCTAATGGTGACTCTATGGTTTACGATGTAAAAGTAAAGGATGGCTCGGTTACAGTAAATGGTAAAAAGGTAAAATAAAAATTGCGTCTTTTGGTTTTGATCTTTTTATGGGTTGGTCTTTATGGAACAACTTTGCATCTTGCAACAAGTGCAAATCCATCAAGGTTAAACCCCATTTTAGCTACAGATTCTAGTTCATCTGAGATATCGGGGCATATCTTTAATGGGCTGGTAAAGTATGATAAAGATCTAAAAACTATCATAGGCGATTTGGCACAAAACTACTTTTTTAAGGATGATAAAACCTTAGTTTTTGAGCTAAAAAAAGGTATAGAGTGGCATGATGGTAAAGAGTTTACAAGTAAGGATGTGCATTTTACTTACAGCATATTAACATCAGATAAGATCTCCTCGCCATACAGTTCAGGTTTTAGGTTTGTAAAAGATGTTGAGATCATAGATAGGTACAAACTAAAAGTTCACTACAAGGAACCTTACTTTAAAGCGGTAGAGACTTGGATGATGGGGATAATCCCACACCATATTTTAAAAGATGAACAGAGTTTGATGAACTCTAAGTTCAACACAAACCCAATAGGTACAGGTCCTTACAAGCTACATCAGTTAGAACACTCAAAAAATATTATATTAAAAGCAAATGAGAACTACTTTGAGGGCAGAGCAAAGATAGATGAGATCTCATACCATGTTATAGCT
>JBEPWC010000265.1:0-3042 GCA_041642615.1 Sulfurimonas sp.
AGCCATAAAGAAAAAAGATATAATAATATCAATACTAAACAAACTAACCCCTATTTATAAAATTATTTTATTATATCTAAAATATCTTTTGGATTTTCTATAACTATATGATGATCAGATGTTGGTGTAAAACCCCATGTTGCAAAAACAGAGTTTATCCCAGCTGCTTTTGCACTAAGCATATCTTTTGAGTTATCCCCTACCATCCACGCCTTATGATTGGCATGATCATATTTGTAATTTTTGAGTATATTTTCTAGCATCTCTGGGCTTGGTTTTGACTCTTTTACCTGATCTGCACCTATTATGTGATCAAACATATCTACAACTTTTAGATGGCTAAGCATCCTCTTTGCAAACTGTGTAGGTGCATTTGTAGCTACTGAGATTTTAACATCGTTTTTCAAAAGCTCATCTAATGTCTCTTTTACCCCATCATAAAGGTATGGATTTATAACACACTGATCGTAGTAGTGGGTTTCAAACAGCTCCCTTGCACTATCTTCATAGATCTCAGTCTCATAAAAAAGATATGGCAAGTTTCTAACCTCCATATTTATAGCATCTACTATAAACTTCTCATCAAGTGGGGCTAGGTTGTAGTGTATATCTCTTACATGGTTTACAGATATAGTTATATCTTTTTGTGAGTCAAGGAGTGTGCCATCCATATCAAATATAACTATTTTCATATCTATCTCATCTTATTATAAATCTCTACAAGTGCCTCTACAAAGTGTTCACTGTCATTTGGACACCTTGCAACTCTGTAATCTTGCATACCAATCTCATCTGCGATCTCTTTGTATTCGATTGAGAGTTCATAGTCTGTCTCAGAGTTATCGATCGTGAAAGCTATAGGGAAGATTATTACTTTTTTACCCTTTAACTGCTCTAACTTGTCATCAAGTGATGGTGTTAACCACTGCATCGGTCCAACTTTTGACTGATATGCTATGTGAACAGATGCAAAATTCATACCCTTGGAATCCATCATATCTTTCAAAATATCTACATGTCTAATCACATGCTTTTGGTATACATCTCCATTGTCCACTATCTTTTGTGGAAGACCATGAGCTGAGAAGATCAACTCATACTCACTTGAGTCTTGATCATCAAGAGCATCTTTTATATTTTCTAAAATAGCTTCGTTGTAGTTTTCATTTTTGAAAAAGTGTTTTATCTCAGTTAGAAGTGCATCACCACCATATAAATGGTACTGCTCTTCAAAATCCTCTAATGATGATTTTGTAGTAGTGGTTGAGAACTGCGGATATAAAGGGATCAGATAGATCTTATCAACTTCTTCTTTATTTAAACGCTCAATCACCTCTGTTGCAAAAGGTGGAGTGTAACGCATAACAAAGTCAACGATCACATTATCATCTACTCTACTTTGGAGCTTTTGAACTAACTTTTTAGTATGCCCTACAAGTGGAGACTTTCCGCCTAGTTCTTCATAGATCTTTTGAGATGACTCAGTCCTTGTAAAGGTGATCATAGTAGCTATAAACTTTCTTAAAAGTGAGCTTTTAACTGTTATGATATTTTTGTCATTGAACATATTTGTCAAAAAAACTTCAACCTCTTCTAGATTGTTTGGTCCACCCATATTTAAAAGTATTATCGCTTCTTTTTTCAATTCTCAATCCTCTTTTACTCGTAGACTAACGTCATACATAAACTGTTGTAATCTTATCATATCTTCATATATTTCATATAGTTTATTTGTTAGTTTATCTCCATCTACAATCAGTTTTGGATCTAGTGTTGCGTATGTAGCCATACCTTTGTAGAGTGAAAGATCTGCATTTGACATGCTTTTATCAAATCCACGAGGGTATCTTTTGTAGCCTTTTTTTATGATCTTGTAACCTTTTGAGGTGATCTCGTCTAGTATATTTTTAAGCTCATCTCTTTTTTGATCATCTTTTATATACTCACGATAAGCATCTAACATAGGTTTTTCAAACCACCTTACACCAACAGCTGCAAAAAGCTCATCTGGTGAAAAATGCATGTAAAAGCTAGAGCTTTGAAGTCTTTTGTGACATCCTTGCCAAAAGATAAAACCGATCCTATGTTTTAGTGGGAGCTTGTTTGCACCCATGCGTCTGGTGTCACGAAATATACGAAAGAGTGATTTGTTGATTTTTGGCTCGTAGTTTATGGTTGGCTCTAGAGCCATGAGGTGATCACCCATCTCTTCTACAAAAGCACGAGATGGGTTTAAGATGTAGTTTTCATACTCACTTCGGTGAGCTTCAAACCACTCTTTGCTGTTGTTTTGTCTAATAGACTCTAAAAAAGGTAAAGTTTTTTTTGAAAAACCTTTAAACTCCATAACTTATGCTAGCTTCCTGTTTCTAAATGCAAGTGCAATAACTATAGCGATCACAAGATAAGTTACTGGTACAAAATCAGGAACTGGTACGGGATCACCTTTAGCATATGAGTGAAGACCTGCAAGGTAGTAGTTCACTCCAAAGTAGGTCATGATCACACTTGAGTAACTTAAAAGTGAGATCACAGCAAAGTTAAAATCGCTATATAAAGACTTTATAAATCTTAGATGCACAACTACAGCGTAGACAAGGATCGTTACAAGAGCCCATGTCTCTTTTGGATCCCAACCCCAGTAGCGTCCCCAAGACTCATTTGCCCAGATACCACCTAAAAAGTTACCGATCGTAAGCAGCACAAGACCTATCAATAAACTCATCTCATTGATCGCATTTAACTCTTTTATGGAGTTTGTTATATTTTTTGAATTTTTGTCGTTTTTCATAATAAAAAGAATAATAACTACAAAACCTAAAAGTGCCCCTAGTCCTAAGAAACCATAACTTGCAGTGATCGTTGCAACATGTATACTTAACCAGTAAGATTTTAGAACTGGCACTAAGTTAGTAACTTGAGGATCCATCCAGTTTAGGTGTGCCACAAAAAGGATCAGACCTGTAAGGATCGATGTTGAAGCCATAGTAAGTGGTGAGCGTTTTGAAAATATAAACCCAGCTAAAACTGTAGCCCAACCAA
>JBEPWC010000266.1:0-3038 GCA_041642615.1 Sulfurimonas sp.
TTCTTAGCATTAAGTGCTACCTCTTTGATCCTCTCATCACTATCTGTAGGTGCTACAAAAGATATATTTGCTAAGCCGTTTTGCTCAAAAAGATCTTTGTATCTAAGCGATTCTTCATGTGGCAAGTCTGGAATGATCAACCCATTTACGCCAAGGGCTTTTGCTTCTGGGATAAGTTTATAAAAGTCTTGCTGGAAAAAAGAGTTAAAGTAACCCATCCAGAGTGTGTCAACCTTTGGAGCTACTGCACGTGAGATCTCTCTTAGATGATCAAACTTAAATCCAAGCTCAAGTGCTTTATGGTTTGCTTTTTCTATCAAAGGACCATCTGCTACAGGGTCTGAAAAGGGGACACCAAGTTCAAGTGTATCTACACCATTTTCACCAAGGGCGAGTCCAAGGTCTATACTAAATGATTTTTCAGGATACCCTGAAGTTATATATGCTACTAATTTTTTCAATCTTCATCCAAGTCAGGTATTTTAAGTAGAGAATATTTTACACGTGTAAGCTCGTTGTCATTTTTCATATCGTCCTGCCATGCACCAAATATATCGCTAATCTCTAAAAGCCAGTTTATGGTATTTTCACTTACAGGTTTGTCTTTTTGTCTAAGCTCATCGAGTACCTCTTCAACAAATGTTGAGAGTCTTCGCATGGGCTCAATGCGCAAAAATCCAGATGCAGACTTAATGTTGTGAAATACACGAAACAGTTCATTAACGCTACGTTTGTACATCTGCTCTTTTGAGAGGTCTAAGATCATAACTTCCATACTCTCAACCATCATAGAGTAATGATCATAAAACTCATCAACAACTTCGAAGTCAAAGTTAGCGTCAAGTTCACTTCTTATCCCCATAAAATATTTCTCCCAATTAGTGAAATTGTATCAGTTTTTAGTTAAAATACGATTATGAAGAAAAAAATGACTATAACATCGATAAAAAAAGCTAAAAACAACAAACCATTAGTGATGATCACAGCTTATGATGCACTTTTTGCAAAACTTTTTGAAGAGAGTGCGGACATGATCCTTGTGGGTGACAGTTTAAACATGAGCTTTGCAGGAAAAGCTGACACTCTAAGTGCTACACTTGATCAGATGATCTACCATACAAATGCAGTTTGTAGTGGTGCAAAAAACAGTTTTGTAGTGTGCGATATGCCTTTTGGAACCTACACTAACAAAGAGGACGCTTTAAAAAATGCTATAAAAGTTTTTCAAACTACACCTGCTGATAGTGTAAAGATCGAGGGTGGCTTGGGTAAAGCTGAGATCATAAAACATCTAACAAGCAACGGTATTGCAGTTTGTGCTCACACAGGTCTGCTTCCACAAGCTTTTAGAAGTGAGGGCGGTTACAAAGTTAAGGGTAAAAGTGAAGATGAAAAAAACTCTCTTGTAGCTGATGCAAAAGCGGTAGAGGAAGCTGGTGCTTTTTGTATGGTGATTGAGGGTGTAAAAGCTGATGTCGCTAAAGAGGTTGCAAAGAGTGTTGAGATCCCAGTTATTGGGATCGGTGCTGGAGTTGATGTAGATGGTCAGGTTCTGGTTTTTTCAGATATGCTTGGTCTTTTTGAAGAGTTTACCCCTAAGTTTGTAAAAAAATATCTTGATGGGGCAACTCTAGTAAAAGATGCAGTTAAAACCTATGCAGATGAAGTTCAAAACAAGCAGTTTCCAAAAGAGGAACACACCTACTAATGGATAGACTAGTTGAGATAGAAAAGTTTGATGCAGAAGAGTCTAGTGAGCTAAGCCTTCGCCCTGATGCATGGAATGAATACATCGGTCAAGAGCAGATGAAAAAAAATCTTAGTGTTTTTATAGAGGCTAGTAAAAAGCGTCAAGAAGCACTTGATCATGTACTTTTTTATGGACCTCCAGGGCTTGGTAAGACAACGTTAGCTTTAATCATTGCAAATGAGATGGACTCAAACATAAAAGTAACAGCAGCTCCAATGATCGAAAAAAGTGGAGATCTAGCAGCTATACTTACAAACCTAGAGGAGGGGGATATCTTATTTATAGATGAGATCCACCGCCTCTCACCCGCAGTTGAGGAGATCCTCTACTCATCTATGGAGGACTTTCGCATAGATATCATCATAGGTAGTGGTCCAGCTGCACAAACTGTAAAGATAGACCTTCCAAGGTTTACTCTTATAGGTGCTACAACACGTGCGGGGATGCTCTCAAACCCTTTACGTGATCGCTTTGGAATGAACTTTCGTTTACAGTTTTACTCACACGAAGAGTTAGCACTTATTATAAAACAAGCCTCTAGAAAGCTTGAGCGTGAGATCATACATGAAGCGGCTTTAGAGATCGCAAAAAGGAGTCGTGGAACTCCACGTATAGCACTTAGGCTTTTGCGTCGTGTTAGAGATTTTGCTGAGGTTGCTAATGAGCAAAGTATTGAGCATGAGAGGACTAAGTTTGCACTAGATGAGCTAGGTATCAACTCACACGGTTTTGATGAGATGGATATAAAGCTTTTAAAGTTGCTTATAGATGCAAAGGGAAGACCTATGGGACTTAGTACCATAGCTGCGACTTTGAGTGAAGATGAGGGGACGGTTGAGGACGTGTTAGAGCCTTACCTTTTGGCAAATGGTTACTTAGAGCGTACAGCAAAAGGTCGCAAAGCTACACGTGCAACTTATGATGTTTTGAATATGGACTGGGTAAGCCAAGAGGGGACGCTATTTTGAAACCACAGTATTTTGTAGCTATTTTATTTGCAACATCACTTTACTGGATGTATCTTTTATATAGCTCATTTTTACTAAGTATGACCATAGCTGCACTACTTGCGATCTCAACTTCAAATATACAGTATTTTTTCGAAGAAAAAACAGGCTCAAAGTTTGCTGCGGCTATGATCTCTAGTGTACTTCTTGGGGTTTTGTTTTTTGTACCACTTGGGTATTTTTTAGCAACACTTACAATGAAGTTAAATGCACTAGATCAGATGACACTTAAAAATATAGAAGTTTTTATTAGAGAGTTTGTAGCATCACCTCCATCATAT
>JBEPWC010000267.1:0-3034 GCA_041642615.1 Sulfurimonas sp.
CTTTAAACATCAAACCTTTCATAGGCGTAGATGCCATCGTTAAAAACAGTCTACTTGTTAGTAGGTTGTCGTTTTTGTAAGTCTCGCCTGAGTCATTGTCCTTGTACTCGATCATATCAACAGCGTTTCTAAACTCTAAACCATACTTTATATTGTCATTTGCACCGTGAGCTTTTACCTTGCTTAGTGACTTGTTAGTGTAGTTTTGGATCTTTTTTAGCTTTTTAACTTCAGCTTTTAGTTCATCGATCTGTGTTTGTGTGTCATCAGATCCCATTAAGCTACTACCTAGTAAAGCAGATAAAGATAGTGATAATACTTTGTTCATAATATAGCCTTATAAAAATTATTTTAGTATATTATCTTATAAAGATTAGAGTATTATTAAAGTTTATGATTATTATTATAGTATTTATATTAATTGTAGATTTTGTTTACAAGTAGTTGTATATTGACCTTGTTGTTCCACTCATTTTTATTTACAGTGTATGAACACGTGATCTTTTTGTTTTGTGGGATCTTGTAAACATCTTTAAAGAGTGTAAGCTCTAGTGTTAAAAGATCTGACTCATCTTGTCTAAGGATGATCTTAGAGTGGTTTTTCTCACGTCCAAACACCTTTACATCTTCTACATAAGCGTTTTGGATCAAAAAAGATGGTCGCTTGTTTGCCTCGCCATAAGGCTCAAATATGTCAAAGATCTTTAGTAGTTCGTGATCTATGGCGTTTGTATCTAAGACACCTAGCAGATCATCTTTTGGTAAAAAGTCTGAACTTGGTATGTTTTTGGCACTCTCATTGATAGCTTTTGAAAAAGCATATATGTATTGCTCATCTAGGCTAAGTCCAGCTGCCATCTTATGCCCACCAAAACCATTTAGAAACTGCTTGTTTAGATCTATGAGCCTAAATATATCTACCTCGCCAATGCTTCTAGCACTCCCTTTTGCGACCCCATCTCCTACACTTAAGACTATGCTAGGTCTACCAAACCTATCTGTTAGCCTTGAAGCTACGATCCCAACAACGCCTTCATGCCAATCTTGTGCATAAACAACTATGATGCGATCATCTTCATTAACCTGTCTGATCGCTTGTTTTGTGGTAAAGGCTTCTGTCTCTTTTCTCTGCTCATTTAGTGTGTTTAGTTCATTAAAAAAGTTGTAGGCTGAGTGAGTATCTTTTGCCATAAAAAAGTTTAGTGCGATCGATGCATCTTCTAGTCTTCCAGCTGCGTTTATGCGTGGTGCTATACCAAAAGCTATATCTTCACTTGTGATTGAGGTCTTGTTTATAAAGTCTTTTATGATCACAGAGGCTGGGCGTTTTGAATTTTGCAAAACTTTTAAGCCATGTTTTACAAGGGTGCGGTTTATATCAACAAGTGGCATAACATCTGCTATGATCCCTATACACAAGATGTCTAAAAAATCTTTCATATTGATACCCAAAGATAGCTCTTTTTTTAAAAGCCCAAGAACAAGCCACGCAACCTCGGCTCCACAGATCTCTTTAAAAGGGTAACCGCAACCATCTAGTTTTGGATCTACTATGGCGTACGCATCTGGTAGGGTGTCTGATGGTGTATGGTGATCAGTGATGATCAGATCTATCCCACGATCTTTACATATGTTAGCTGCTTCTATGGCAGATATACCGTTGTCGACTGTTATGATCAGATCAGCCTCAACTCTTTGTAAAACACTTGGACTTACACCATACCCATCGCTAAATCTGTTTGGGATGATCGTCTCAAGTGGGTATGGTATGCGACTAAAAAAGTCTGCCATGATCGCAGTAGATGTAACGCCATCTACATCGTAGTCCCCTACAAGTGTGATCCGCTCATTGTTTTTGATCGCATCAGCTATCCTTTTAGCGGCTTTTACGCCATCTTTTAAAAGGGCAGGGTTTGGGATATGTGAGAGTTTTTTTTCCTCATCAAATCTTGAACTTAGAAGTTCAAAGATTTTGTGTTTGTTTAAAACTTCCACTAGTTTGAAATGTTTAAACTCGCCTTGACAAATGCAAGTATAGACGGATTTGGAGTTTGTAAGCGTGAAGTAAACTCTGGGTGAAACTGAACACCTAAAAACCATGGATGATCTTTGATCTCTACCGTCTCGATCAGTCCGTTTGACTCACCTGTTACGATCATACCAGCATTCTCTAACTGCTCACGGTAAGCTGGATTTGCTTCATAGCGGTGGCGATGACGCTCATGGATCACTTTTTGACCACTGTAAGCCTCTCTTAAAATAGATCCCTCTTTAGTCTCACAAGGGTATTCGCCAAGACGCAGAGTTCCACCCATAGGTGAGCTGTGTGTACGAAGTTGAGCCTCACCATTTTGGTCTAAAAAGTCAGAGATCAGATAGATCATAGGGTTTTTACACTCCTCATTAAACTCTACAGAGTTAGCATCCTCAAGCCCTAAAACATTTCTAGCGTACTCTATAAGTGTTAGTTGCATCCCCAAACAGATCCCAAGGTATGGGATCTTGTTAACACGTGCGTACTCTATGGCTTTGATCTTACCCTCAACTCCACGGTTTCCAAATCCACCAGCAACTAAAACAGAATCACAATCAGCCAAAAGCTCCTCAGCACCTTTTTCTTCGATCTCCTCTGAGTCTACCCAGCAGATCTCAACTCTAGCATCAAGATGTGCACCTGAGTGGATCAAAGACTCTGTTAGTGACTTGTAACTCTCTTTAAGTTCAAGATATTTTCCTACAAAACCGATCGTTGTTTTGCCTTTAGGTTGGACTATCTTTTTAACAAGGGTGTCCCACTCTTCCATATCTGGATTAAGATCGCCTAAGTCTAGCTCTTTTGCGATCGGGTTTAGTATGTTTTGTCTTAAAAAACTAAGTGGTACATCGTAGATACTAGCTGCATCGTTAGCCTCTACAACAGCATCTTGGTAAACATCACAACTCATTGCAAGCTTTTTCTTAAAACTCTTTGGAAGTGGGTTCTCACTTCTTGCTATGATCATCTGAGGAGTTATCCCAATACGGCGTAACTCTT
>JBEPWC010000268.1:0-3025 GCA_041642615.1 Sulfurimonas sp.
CTAGCCTATACACTCTCAACATATACTGTTGTGCTTTTTGGGGTTGGAGAGTTTCACTTTGCTTTGCGTCAACTTATATTTGGTATTTTAAGCATACTTGTTATTTGGTTAGTGGCACAACTTAACCCAGATAAACACCTAAAACCTCTTGGATTTACTCTGTTTTTTGGATCAACTTTTTTAATGATCATAATGCCAATTCTCCCTGAGACATTAGTTGCAGCAGTTGGTGGTGCAAAAAGATGGATCAAAGTTTTTGGTTTTTCTCTAGCTCCAGTTGAGTTTTTTAAAATTGGTTTTATCTACTTCTTAGCTTGGAGTTTTTCAAGAAAACTTGGTCATCATGATGGTATGGGGCTTACAAGCGAATTTAAGCGCTTTGCTCCATATGCAGTTGTGTTTATCGGGGCTATGTTTATTATAGCTTTTGTTCAAAACGACCTTGGTCAAGTTGTAGTTTTAGGGCTTACACTTTTGTTTATGCTTATGTTTGCAGGTAGTAGTTTTAGGTTTTTCTTCACTTTGCTTTTTGGTGCGTTGGTGTTTTTTCTGATCTTTATATTTACAGCTGAACATAGGATTTTGCGTATAAAATCTTGGTGGGCATCTGTACAAAGTACAGTTTTATCGATCTTGCCGGAGTTTTTAGCAAAAGAGCTAAGGGTTGAGACAGATGTAGTGCCATACCAGATCGGACACTCTTTAAATGCAATCCACAATGGTGGATTGTTTGGAGTCGGTCTAGCAAATGGTACATTTAAGTTGGGATTTTTATCAGAGGTTCATACAGACTTTGTGTTAGCCGGACTTGCTGAGGAGTTAGGGTTTTTAGGTGTTGTATTTGTAGTTTTTATATTTATGTGGATTATAAAGCGTATATTTACAATAGCAAACAGATCAGAAGACACACACGTGTACCTTTTTTCGCTAGGGATTGGGCTGATGCTTAGTTTTGCATTTTTGGTAAATGCATATGGGATCAGTGGGATTACACCAATTAAGGGTATATCTGTACCATTTTTAAGCTATGGGGGTAGTGCTATTTTAGCATCATCGATCGGAATTGGTATGATCCTTATGGCTAGTAAAAAGGTAGATTTGGAGAAAAAAATATGAAGTTATGTATAACAGGTGGTGGTACAGGAGGGCATTTAATGATCGCTGAAGCCCTTGTTGAAGCTTGTGTAAAAGAGGGTCATGAGGCTATATTTATAGGCTCACTTAAAGGGCAAGATAGAAACTATTTTGAGAAAAATTCACCGTTTTCACATGTATACTTTTTAGATACAACAGGTGTTGTAAACCAAAGAGGTCTTGGTAAGTTAAAGGCTATGTTTAAAATCTTTTTAGCTTTTTTAAAGTCGAGAGCTATCTTAAAAAAACACAAGATCGAAGCTACATACAGTGTTGGTGGTTTCTCAGCTGCACCTGCATCTTTTGGAACACTTAGCCGATTTAAGCCCCTTTTTATCCATGAACAAAATGCTGTTGAGGGTAAACTAAACTCTATTTTAAAACCATTTGCAAAAAGATTTATATCAGCATACGATAAAGAGTGTGATATAAAAGGCTACCCTCTAAAAGAGGTCTTTTTTAAAAATGCAAGAGTTAGAGATGGTTTAGAGACGATCATTTTTTTAGGTGGATCACACGGTGCAAAAGCTATAAATGACTTAGCACTAAGTGTTGCAAAAGAGCTAGATAGTATGGGTATTAAGATCATTCACCAGGCTGGTGAAAAAGATTACGAGAGAGTAAAAGAGGGTTATGAAAAACTAGAACTTGATGTAGAACTTTACTCTTTTACAAAAGAGCTGCCAGAGCTTATAAAAAGATCAGACTTTGCAGTTAGCCGTGCAGGTGCTTCTACCCTTTGGGAACTAGCAGCTTCAGGCTGCCCTGCTTTGTTTGTACCATACCCATACGCAGCTGCTGATCATCAGTACTATAACGCCTCTTTTATAGTTGAAAAAGAGTTAGGTTGGTGTGAGCGAGAGGGTGATGTTCTTATACAAAAACTATTAGAGGTGATAAAAGAGCCACTAAAACAAAAGAGTCAAGGCTTAATTGAGCATTCCCATAAAGATGTAGCAAAACAGATGATAGATGATGTTGTAAAGGTTGTGTATGCTTAAAGAGTTAGCACAAGTTCTAGTAGATACGATCTTTGAGTGGGGGTATCTTGGTATTTTTTTACTAATGACTGTAGAGTCTTCGTTTATCCCATTTCCAAGTGAAATCATTTTGGTACCAGCTGGTTATTTGGCGGCTGAGGAGAAGATGAGTATCTCTATGATCATGTTAAGTGGGGTGGGGGGAAGTTTGTTTGGTGCATTTATAAACTATTATCTAGCACTTTTTTTAGGCAGACGTTTACTCCAAAAATATGGAAAATACTTTTTCATTCAAGAAAATGCACTTATTAAAATGGAGATTTTCTTTGACAAACACGGGGCAATATCAACTTTTACAGGAAGACTGATTCCAGGAATTCGCCAACTAATATCTATACCAGCAGGGCTTAGTAGAATGCATTTAGGTGTTTTTTCATTTTATACAGCTTTAGGTGCTGGGATCTGGGCACTTATATTAATTTTACTCGGGTTTTTTATTGGTGAAAATAAAGAGCTGATAGATCTATATTTAAAACAAATAATATATATAATTTTAACCATATTGGGTATAATAGCTTTTATATATTACAGATATCATAAATCAAAGAGGAAATAATAGATGAATTATATGTTTGAGAGTGGTTTTTTAGGAACCCGTGCACCTTTTTTTATGGACTTTGTAACTTTAATAGTTGCCGCTTTACCTTTTTTAATGCTTGGTGCTATCTACTTTGCAAAAATTAAAAAATATAAAGTTCATCAAATAGCCCAATATGTACTATTTGTTGTATCGGTTGTAGTTGTAGCATATTTTGAAGTTGGTGTTAGGATCGGTGGGGGATTTGACGCATTTATGAAAGATAGTGGAGTCGCTCACAACTACGCACTAATAGTACTTCTTGTTCATATAC
>JBEPWC010000269.1:0-3021 GCA_041642615.1 Sulfurimonas sp.
AACTAAAGCAGTTTTATCTATTTTTATGTTTCTATCAAGACACTCTATATTTTTGTTATCTATTGCTATGCAACCTTTTGTAAAGTCATCACGCTCTTGGTTTATTGGAAGTCCATGTAGCCATATTCCACTTCCATTTTTACCTCTTATAACATCATAGAGATTTGGGTAGTTAGTGACAAAGGCAAGTGGACCGTAAAAAGGGTCTAGTTTTGTGTCTTTGCTTAACCTGTCTTTGATCTTATAAACCCCTACAGGAGTTTTTAGATCTCCCTCTCTTTGTTTATCACCATTTACTTTTCCAGTAAAAGCGTTGTAGACTTTTTTCTCCACAAATGTATCGTTTTGATCTTTTTGGTATATAGTTAGCGTTGAACTGTTTTTATCACAGATTAAAAAAGATGAGTAAAGCTCTGAATATCCAAAACGTGTGTCTATATCTTTTATGTGATCATCCCAGTAGCTTTTCTTTGTTAGTTGATTGTCAAGATCTTTTTTTATCTCAAATATACCATTTTGTCTGTAGTTTTCTAAAATTGGATCTGCACAAATATGCACTATCACTAATAATACTAGTAAAATTAATCTCATGATGTATAACCTATCTCTTTTAAATATTCTTTATCTTTAGACCAGCCTTTTTTAACAATAACTTGTAGATCTAAAAATACCTTTTTGCCACTAAGTATCTCTATCTTTTTTCTAGAATAGATACCTATTCTTTTAATAGCTTCACCACCTTTTCCTATGATTATCCCTTT
Source organism: Sulfurimonas sp. (assembly GCA_041642615.1). Lineage (GTDB taxonomy): Bacteria > Campylobacterota > Campylobacteria > Campylobacterales > Sulfurimonadaceae > Sulfurimonas. The sequence goes on from JBEPWC010000269.1 coordinate 762, forward strand.
TTGAGAATCTTTTTCAACTATTATAGAGGCATAGATGTGATCAACACTTCCTTCTTCTTCTTGAATTTTATCGATTAGTACATCACTCTCATATGGGATCTCATCACTTATGTTTTCAAAAATCCCCTCACGGATAAAACCTGCATATATGTCACGAACAAGCTCACTTGTAAGATCATCTGGATCATAAAGATATGGTGACTCTGGAAGATTTTTGCTTATAGTATCAAGTAGATCCTTATGTCCAACCTGGCGTGATATTGCAGTTGGTATAAGAGCTTCAAAGTGATCAGAAAATTTGTTGTATTGGTTTATCTTTTTAAAAAGTTTCTCTTGACTAACTTGGTCTATTTTACTTAAAACAATTATATGTTTAACATCTTTTTCATTTAGCTTTAAGAACTTTTCATAGTGCTCAGTTGAATCTGTAACAGGAGCTAAGTATACTATTAAGTCACAATCACCCATAGCTTTTAGTGCTTCATCAAGCATAAATTGATTTAGTACTTTTTCTTTTTCATGCAAACCAGGGGTGTCAACAAAGATTATTTGAGAGTCTTTGTGCATCACAATAGCGTTTGAGCGTTTCCTTGTAGCGTTTGCTTTTTGGCTGACCATAGCTATTTTTTCACCTAGTAGTGAATTCATTAGTGTGCTTTTCCCTGCATTTGGTCTTCCGATCAAGGAAACAAATCCGGCCTTTGTCATCTTTACCCTTTTTTATAGTATGTAACGAGATAGATCGTCATCTTCAACGACTGTATCTAGTTTTTCGTGGACTAACTCTTTTGTAACAACAAACTCTTTACCATCGTACTCATTAGCTGTAAAACTAATATCTTCTAAGATCTTCTCTAAAACAGTATGTAGTCTTCTAGCACCAATATCTTCAGTTAACTCATTTGCACGGTGAGCTAGTTTTGCAATAGCATGAGTAGCCTCATCGTCAAATTTTAACTCCAGCCCCTCAACCGATAAAAGAGCTTGATACTGTTTTAGTAGAGAGTTTTTAGTTTGAGTAAGTATCTGATAAAGTGAATCCTCTGTTAGGCTCTCAAGCTCAACTCTTAGTGGAAAACGCCCTTGAAGTTCTGGTATAAGATCACTAGGTTTACTAACATGAAATGCACCAGCTGCGATAAAGAGTATGTGATCTGTGTTTATAACACCATATTTTGTAGTGATGCTACTTCCCTCTACTATTGGAAGTAGATCACGTTGTACTCCCTCTTTTGAAGGATCATTTCGCCCTTGACTTTTTTCACTAAGTGCTATTTTATCGATCTCATCTAAAAAGATAATACCGCCATTTTCAGCACGTCTTAAAGCTTCTGCATTTATAGAGTTATTATCGATCAGTTTTGAACTAGCTTCGTGCCTAAGCATAATTTTTGCATCTTTTACACTTATCTCTTTTTTCTTATCCTCTTTGTTCATCTGAGAAAAAACTTTTGTAAAAGACTCTTGAACTTTGATCATCTCAGGTGGAAGGTTTGAATCTGCAAATTCTACTTGGATATTTGAATCGATCTCTATCTCTATGATCTTATCATCCATCTCACCAGATTCAACTCTTTTTTCCATCCCCTCAAGAAGTCTTTTGTAATCATCTTTTTTAGACTCACTAGCACTCTCTGGTAGTGGTGGTAAAAGCTTCTCTACGATTCTGTTTGTAACATAGTTTTCGATCTTGTCTTTGTTTTCTTCCTCTTTTTCAGCTTTAACAATTGAAACGGAGTTGATCACAAGGTCTCTTACCATCGACTCAACATCACGACCAACAAAACCAACCTCAGTATATTTACTTGCCTCAACCTTTATAAATGGTACTTTCATCATCTTAGCTAAGCGGCGTGAGATCTCAGTTTTACCTACACCAGTTGATCCGATCATTAAGATATTTTTAGGTGTGATCTCATGTTGAAGCTCTTCATCTAGTTGCATGCGTCTATAACGTGTACGAAGTGCAAGTGCTATAGTTTTTTTAGCATCTTTTTGACTAATTACATATCTATCAAGGTATTCAACTATCTCTTTTGGTGTTAAATCCAATTCTTAATCCTCTAAAATTAATGTTTTAATATTTTGGTTTGTATATATACACAAATCACCTGCGATCATCAAAGACTCTTTTACAAGCTCTTCATCATCTAGTGAACTGTGCTTTTTTAGTGCACGAGCAGCTGAGATGGCAAAGTTTCCACCACTTCCAATAGATGCAATCTCTCCATCTTCTGGCTCAACAACATCCCCAAGATCG
>JBEPWC010000270.1:0-3016 GCA_041642615.1 Sulfurimonas sp.
TTTACTCTATACACATTAAGCCCTTTTAACCTTCTCTAAAACTTTCTTTGCACCGTTGTAGTCAAAGCTCTCCATTGTGCTTTTAAGCTCATCTTTAAGGTCTAAACCCGCTAAAGACTCAACACTAATATACAACTTTTGAAGCTCATCATCGTTTATAAAACTAGAGTTTTTTAGTTTTTCCATGTATATATCTATAGTTTTAAGTGCTTCATCTTTATCTAAATGTTTTTCAGTCTGCTTTGATCGTTCATCTTGTAGCACATAGACCGCTTTTAGCATCTGCTCTAAAAGATTTATCAATTCACCTAGGTTTTTCTCTCTAAAACTTTTATCTTTGCTTTCATATATAACTTTTGAGAGATCATACAGTTTTGTCATAGAAAGATTTCCACTAACACCTTTTAGTGCATGCATTTTATTGTCAAACTCTTGTGAATCTGTATCATATGACCTTAGTGTATGAGCCATATCTTTGTACTGATCATAAAACTGAATAAGGAGTTTTTTTAGAAGCTCTTCATTGCCCATTGTACGATCAAGAAGCTCCTCCATATCTATACCATCTATCTCTAAAGTGTTCTTCTCTTGTGTTTTTTGTTGTTCTTTATGTTGGATATCTTCTTGCTTAAAATATCTTTTTAAAAGGTTTTGAAGCTCCTGTACATCTATGGGTTTTGATATATGATCATCCATACCTGCATTTTTAGTAAGCTCTTTATCCTTCTCCATTACAGCTGCACTTAGTGCAACAATAGGTGTTTTTTTGTCAAACTCTCTGATCCTTTTAGCCGATTCAAAACCATCCATATTTGGCATCTGCAAATCCATAAAGATTATGTCATATCTTTTTTGTTTTGCTTTTTCAAGCCCTTCTAAACCATCTTTTGCAAGATCTACATCGAGTCCAAAATTTTGAAGGTTTTGAATAGCTACTAGCTGGTTTATCTCATTATCTTCCACCAACAAGGCTGAGCCACTTATTTTAAAATCATCTACATCATGAGCTATAGATTTTAGCTTATCCTCACTAGAGGTTAGTGCATCGTAGATCGATGAGGCAGTTAGTGGTTTGTAGACTATTGAACCAACATCTAGTTTATACTTTAAAATTTTCTCTTGAATTTCAAACTTATTTGAATAACTTGTTGAGACAACTACTTTTGGGTCACTCTCTAGACCTTTAAGCTTTTTAATATAACTTAGCTTATCTATCTCTGCAGGTAGGAAAAACACTATAATATGTTCAATTTTAACATTTTCTAAGTACTTAAGTGCATCATCAAAACTTTTTAACTTAACACTGTTAACACCTAAACGTTCTACTTTTTGTTTAAGGTTTAAACCTATTTTTTTATCGCTACATATAACCAAAACATCATCTTCACTTAGAGCATGTTTTGTTAAAAAGTTTTTGTGAGGTTTATAACCTAAAGCAACACTAAAGTAAAACTCACTGCCCTCACCCTCTTTGCTATCAACTCCGATCTCACCACCCATTAACCCTACAAGCTTTTTAGATATACTAAGTCCAAGCCCTGTTCCACCGTACTCTCTTGTATTTGATGTATCTACTTGCGAAAAAGATTTAAAGAGTTTGTTTTGTTTCTCTTTTGAGATCCCTATGCCTGTGTCTTTTACACAAAATTTGATCTTACACTTACCACCTTTCATACTTAAAAGTTCTGCATGTATGCTAATAGTGCCGTTTTTTGTAAACTTTATTGCATTACCAACAAGATTTGTAAGAACTTGTTTGATCCTAAATGGATCACCAATAAGCGTATTGTGTATATCTGGAGATATTTCACATTTAAAAGTTATGTTGTTTTCGTCTGCTTTATACCCAAAAAGCTCTAAGAGATCGTGCATCATTCGATCTATTTTAAATTCAATCTTCTCCATATCTATCTTACCAGCTTCTATTTTAGAATAATCCAGTACATCATTTATGATCTCTAAAAGTGCTTTAGATGAGTTTACAGACTTTGATAGGTAGTCCCTTTGCTCTGGAGTTAGTTCTGTTTTTAAAACAAGCTGTGTTAAGCCTATGATCCCATTTAACGGTGTTCTGATCTCATGAGACATATTTGCTACAAACTCTGACTTTGCTTTGTTGGAGAGATCTGCTCGCTCTTTTTCGATCTCTAATTCATGCTCTTTTTGCTTTAAAGGAGTTATATCGATTATGTAGCCTATGAAGTGTGTGATCTCGCCTTGGTGATCTTTTTGCGTTACAGTGTAGTCAAGTACCCATTTTATTGAGCCATCCTTTGTTACAACACGGTAAGGATTATGTACAAAAAAGTCACTTTTTGACTCAGCACCCTCTTGTACCTCTTTCATAACACGCTTCAGATCGTCATCATATATAGTGCCTGAAAATAAAACTTTAGAGGACAAAAAGTCATCTTTTGAGTAACCAAAAAACTTCTCAACACTTTTTGAAGCATACTCAACACTCCATTGCGGATCATTTTTCCATTTAAAAAGCATTGTATCGCCTTTATCAAAAAGTGATAAAAGTGTTTTTTGTTCATCTAAAAGTTCATTATTTGTTCTATTAAGTTCTAAAAGGGCTTGTTCTTTATATTTTATATCGCTTAGATCGTATTTTGTACCATATGCATAAGATGGCTCAGAGTTTTTGTTAAAAACTACAAAAAAGTTAACTAAAACATATTTTATACGCCCCGTTCTAGTACGCATCTCGTACTCAAAACTTGAGTTGTAACTTTTAGATTTTTTTTGGATCTTTTTAAAAAGTTCTGTAATGATTTCTTGACTCTTTGCTGGTAAAAACCTATCATAATAAGTTTCTAGATCCATTGTGTAGCCACCTTCAGTTTTAACGTCTGTGTCTAAAAACCTATAGTACAGATCGTTGAAGGTAAAAATATTTGTTTTAAGATCAAACTCCCAAAAAGCCAACCCTGAGATCTGAGCTGCTAATTCAAGTTGTTTTTTTGAAATATTCTGATTTTTAATATAATTTTTTAGTATTACAGAAAAAAGA
>JBEPWC010000271.1:0-3014 GCA_041642615.1 Sulfurimonas sp.
TATTAACGATTGTTGCATCTTTTATGTTTTTTTGATTTAAATATATAGACACCCCAATAACAATGAATATCGATAGTAATAATAATGTTCCTAATACTTTTATGGTTTGTTTAACGCTTATGTTTCTCATATTATATCCCCATATATATATTTCTTAACTCTTCTTCTTTGTTTATCAAAATATCACCCTTATCTATAGTAATAATCTCATTTCTACTGAGTTTTTTTAAAACTCTTGAGAGAGTTTCAGGCTGTATATGCAAAAGCAATGAGACTTCATTTCTTTTTAGCTGGTTAAAAATCTCTAAGTCATTCATAAGCATAAAAGCAACTTTACTAGTAGCATCAAAAACAAGTTCCCTATTTACTATACATTGCAACTGTTGGTTTTTATATATAAGCTCATTCACAAATTTATAAACAAGTTCATTTTGATGTAAAAACTCATCCTTAAATCTTTCAAAATCTATTGATAGTATAGTGCTTTGTCTTAAAAATTCACTACTTGAAAAACAGTTAATCTTATTTTCATTTAGGTTTGATAGTTCTGATATCATTGAGTTTGGATAAATATAGTATAGAAAGATCTCATTATCACATTTATCTATTTTGTATACTTTTAACAACCCATCTACTAAAAAAAGTAATCGATCGGTAGTATCTGATTCATAGTAAAGTACCGTGTCTGCATCAAACTTAGATACATGAGACATTGTTAAGATCATTTCTATCTCATCTTCATTTAGATGACTAAAAAGTGTAATAGATTTAATAATATCTTTTGTATTCACTCTTAATCCAGATTAATAAAATAACTTTACATTTGTTATGACCATCTACTCTCCTATACACTAAACATTATCTGCGATAATAAAACAATCAGTATAACTAAAATAAATGGTAATCTATGGCTTTTAAAAATAAACGGCTCAACTGAGAAAAACACCTGTAATACACCTCTCATACCCAACCATAAACCAAGTACTGCTTTGATAGAGAGTAAAATTTGAAAATTTGATAAACCATCTTCACCCACAGAACCAAAACTATAATACATCAAGTAGATCCCACTTACTACAGCTAGTATTAAAGCTTTTGGAACTAAAACCTTAGTAAAGTCCTTAAAGTATGATCTTACTTGATCGTACTTCTCTTTTGAGAGAGTTTTTTGCATCCTCATCAAAATAAGGTTGTCTGTAAATAAAAAACCGCCATATATGAGGACTGAAAAAATATGTATTATTTTCATAGCTAAAAAAAGCATCTAGTTTAATCCTTTGTAGTATCTATTGGTTTCTCACTTGCAGAACTTTTCCCTTTGAGCCAAGATATCCTGCACTCATACCACGCTCTTTTTGGGTTTCATGGATCAATATACTTAATATAGTCATTTATGATCCTAAGTAAAAGTTACACAATATTACTTAAAATCTTTTTTATTTATGTTGATCTAAATCAAGTTATATTTACTTTTTAGCTTTTTTCCTAAAAAGATGGTACTGTTCATTTTCACAAATACTCTCTATATAAGATTCTGGACATTTTTTTATACTTGCCCATATTCCGGATGGCAGTCTAACCTCTAACTCCCCTTTTTCTCTTAGCTTTATGATCTTTTTATTACTTAAAACCTTCTCTGCTGGTGAGAAATCCACTTTTGAGAGATCAACATCTTTTCTGTAAAAACAGGTCTGTTTTTTAAAGTTACCCCAGTTTGGTATGCCATCTTCTGTATATGCTACTTCATGTCCATTTGAAAACTTAACCATGATCACATAGTGTGAATCTTCATAACAATCAACTATTTTACCCTTACCAAAAATAAGTCCATAGACCTTGTCACCAACTTTTGCATCGCTAAAATAAGCAATTCAATATCATTTAATTTTTTAAAATACTAACCAAATTTAGTAATTTAATTGTTACAAAGCTCTTGAGCTTTAATGTCATCCTCGGGCTTGACCTCTTACGTCATCCTCGGGCTTGACCCGAGGATCTAGTTTATGAGATTCCCAGTCAAGCTGGGAATGACGAAGGGTGGAACTGAGAATGACGAAAGGTGGAGCCGGGAATGACGGATGGTGGAACTGGGAATGACGAAGGATCAAGCTGAAAATGATCAGAGAGTAGACGATTATATAGTCAAGTCTGTATAACAATCAGGTCTTCGATCACGTAACAACCCCCAGTAGATACGCTGCTTTTTGTTTTCTTCTAGGTCAAAATCAGCATATATGATCTCCTCTTTGTTACGTGAGGCTTCTGCGATCTTTTTGCCAGTGTAGTCGGTTATAAAAGATGACCCATAAAATGTAAGTGAACAACTCTTACCCTCCTCTACACCTATGCGATTTGCGGCTACAACAGGAATAGTGTTACAAGCAGCATGTCCCATCTGAACACGTTGCCAGTGATCTTTTGAATCAACTTTGATCTCAGGCTCACTCCCAATAGCAGTTGGAAAAAAGATGATCTCAGCACCTTTTAGTGCAAGTGAGCGTGCAGTCTCACTAAACCACTGATCCCAGCAGATCCCAGCACCTATGCGACCAAACTTTGTCTGCCAAACTTTAAAACCGCTATCTCCTGGTGTAAAGTAAAACTTCTCCTCATACCCCGGACCATCTGGGATATGTGTTTTTCTGTAGTTATCACCGATCCCTCCATCTGCATCTATCACAACAAGTGAGTTAAAATAGCGTGGTTCTAAGCCCTTTATCTGCTCTTTTTCAAAGTATGAGATCAAGATCACAACTCCAAGTTCATCACCTAAGTGTGCAAAACGCTCTATAAGTTTGTTATCTTTTAGTGGTTTTGCCCACTCAAAGTATTTTTTATCCATATCTTTACAAAAATATATTCCCTCAAATAGCTCTGGAAGCAAGATTATGTTTGCCCTATTTGAAGCGGCTTTGCGTACCAACAGTTCGGCTTTGTCTACATTTTCTTTTTTATCTTTTCCCATTGCCATCTGGATAGCTGCTACTTTTACCATGGACTTTAACTCCTTGTTA
>JBEPWC010000272.1:0-1148 GCA_041642615.1 Sulfurimonas sp.
AAAGATGATTATGGGAAGGAGAGGTTAGATTGTTCAAACGTAGATAAGTATATTATAAGTGCAAAAGGTAACTCAGAGTACTGCATAAAATTTTTATATAAAGTTAACGGTATGTTCTTTGAAAATTTTTTAAACTCTAAAAACTATAGTTTTGATAAACAAGGTGTAGAGGGGATCGTAAAGGGTATAGTTTTTCTAATTCGGGATAATAAAAATTTTGTTAGAGAAAATATGATCCACTTTAAAAATGACAGTGACTTAGCACACCACTCATTACATGTGTGTCTTTATGCTATAAATTTAGGTAATGCACTAGGGCTATTTAACCAAGTAGAACTAATAGATCTTGGCATAGCGGGTTACGTACAGGATTTTGGGCTTAAAAAAATAGATGAAAAGATAGTATCAAAAGACTCAAGTCTATCTAAAGATGAGCTAGGGAGTATCCATAAACATACAATGCTAAGTGTACAAATAGCTCAGCATAATGAGATTCACAGACCAGATATTATAGATGGGATAAAACATCATCATGAAAACTACGATGGGAGTGGGTATCCAGATGGATTAAACTCAAGAAACATTAGTAAATTTGCAGCAGTGCTTGCTATTTGTGATGTGTTTGATGCGCTCACAAGCACAAGATCATACAGAAAAGAAAAAAGCAGTTTTGAAGCACTCTCATTTATGATGAAAGATGAAACTATGAAGCATAGATTTAATCACAGTTACATAAGAGAGTTTATAAAACTTCTTATTAAATAAAGCTACTTAGGAGACATAGTCTAAACGCTGCAAGTTTACGTACCAATCTTCACGGTAATAACTTCTAGAGTTTGCTAAATATACAGTAAAACTATCGTCATTACAACTGATTTTATTTATGTATTCCCCAGGTATTTCAAGATGGTTTTCACATATACTATGAGCACAGTCGGTATCTAAAAAGTCAAACACTTCAAGCTCTTCATTAGAAGCATCTACAGTAAAAATTCTCTCTAACATAATACTTTCCTTGAGTTTTGGTTATGAAACTATATGCATATAATGTACCAGAATTATTACAAAAGATAAACTATTTGGTTACCAAAGTGGGAAACTTATGCATAAATACAGTGTTTTTTAGATATAATCGCGATTATTTTTTT
>JBEPWC010000272.1:1158-3004 GCA_041642615.1 Sulfurimonas sp.
ATATTAGAGAAGAGTTTTTAAAGTTTTTTGAAGCAAAAAAACATGAAAGAGTGGCTTCATCACCACTTGTTCCAGAAGATGCATCACTTCTGTTTAACAACGCTGGAATGGTGCCATTTAAATCAATTTTTACATCTGAAGTTCCGACTCCTCAAAATCCAAGAGCTACCTCTTGCCAAACATGTCTAAGAGCTGGTGGAAAACATAATGACCTTGAAAATGTTGGTCATACAGCACGCCACCACACATTTTTTGAAATGTTAGGAAACTTTAGTTTTGGAGACTATTTTAAAGAACAAGCTATAGACTATGCTTGGGAGTTTATAACTGAGGTTTTAGAACTACCAACTCAAAAGCTTTGGGTAACTGTTCACACAAGCGATGATGAAGCAGAAAAGTTATGGCAAAAGCATGTTCCGTTAGAGCGTATTATGCGTTTAGGCGATGAGGATAACTTCTGGACCATGGGCGACACTGGACCGTGTGGACCAAGTAGTGAGATCTTTTATGATCAAGGTGCAGAACATTTTAATGGTCCTGAGGATAAGATGGGTGGCGATGGTGATAGATTTCTAGAGATCTGGAACCTTGTTTTTATGCAGTATGAGGTAAGAGAAAAAGGTGGCCAGAGACTCCCACTTGCTAAACCATCGATCGATACAGGTATGGGGCTAGAGCGTGTAACTGCGATCAAAGAGGGGGCCCTTTCAAATTACGACTCATCACTTTTTATGCCGATCATCCGTAAAGTTGAAGAGCTTATAAACAAGGAGTATGAGTACAAGTCAGGTGCAAGTTATCGTGTTATAGCTGATCATATCCGTACAGCTGTTTTTTTACTCTCCCAAGGGATCAACTTCTCAAACGAGGGGCGTGGTTATGTACTTCGTCGTATATTACGCCGCGCAGTTCGTCATGGATACCTTCTAGGATTTCGTAAGCCTTTTATGCATAAACTAGTTGACACTCTAGTTAGTCTAATGGGCAAACAGTATGAGTACCTAGGTCCAAAAGCAGCGGCTGTTAAAGAGCAGATCGAACTTGAAGAGGCAAGGTTTTTCAAAACTATAGAGAGTGGGATAGCACTTTTTGAAGAGGAGCTAAAAAACACTAAAGATGTGTTTAGTGGTGAGGTTGCTTTTAAACTTTACGACACTTTTGGTTTCCCACTAGATCTGACTGAAGATATGCTAAAAAGTCATGATCTAAAGCTAGATGTTGCTAAGTTTGATCTCCTTATGGAGGAGCAAAGAACGCGTGCAAAAGCTGCTTGGAAGGGTAGTGGAGACGTAGATACACATGGTGATTTTAAAGAGCTTTTAGAGAGGTTTGGTGAAAATACTTTTGTTGGTTATGAGTTTACTAGCCACTCTGGAGAGGTTCAAGCACTTTTGGATGAAAATTACAAAAGTGTTGAGTCTTTAGATGTAGGTGATAGAGGTTGGGTTCTTTTAGATATTACACCTTTTTATGCCCAGAGTGGTGGTCAAGTTGGTGATCGTGGGGAGCTTGAGGGCTTTGCAAAAGTGGTTGATACTAAGAAGTTTTTTGATCTTAACCTCTCTTGTGTAGAGATCACAAAAGAGTTAAGTGTTGGAACTATTGTAGATAGCCATGTAGATATCTCACGCTCTGAGATCACAAAACACCACTCTGCTACACACTTACTTCACGCAGTACTGTTTGAAGTGCTTGGTGATCACATATCTCAAGCCGGATCTCTAAACGAGGCAAATCGTTTGCGTTTTGACTTTTCACATCCAAAAGCGTTGAGTGATGCCCAGCTAAAAGAGATCGAAGAGCGTGTAAATGAACTTATTGCTCAGGGGATCGAAGCAACAACTGA
>JBEPWC010000273.1:0-912 GCA_041642615.1 Sulfurimonas sp.
TGATCTGTAAATATAAACTCCAAAAATACCTTGTTTAATTCTTAAATTGTACTTGATTTAAACTTTGAACAGTCTTATTTATCTAGCACCCACTTTACTTATAACAACTTTTATAGTTTTCATAAAGATTACAAAATCCATCCACAAAGACCAGTTTTGTATATACCATTTGTCAAGCTCTATACGCTCACTAAATGAAAGCTCATTACGACCAAAAACTTGCCATAGTCCTGTTATACCTGGTTTTACTTTAAGTATGATCTCTTCATTACTCTCACCTATTTTTTCACGCTCACTTAACATGTATGGTCTTGGTCCTATTAGATTCATATCTCCACGGAGTATATTGTAAAACTGTGGAAATTCATCTAAAGATGTAATACGTAAAAACTTTCCAATAGGTGTTATTCTAGGATCTTTTTTATACTTATGGTACTTATCGTAGTATTCAACCTCATCTGGATTATCTAAAAGATACTTTTTTAAGATCTGTTCACCATCTGTGTACATAGTTCTATACTTATAGCAACTAAACACTCTTGCGTCTTTTCCAAAACGCTTTTGTTTAAAAATTATTGGTCCATTAGAGCTAATTTTAACAAGCAAAGCCAATACTATATGCAGAATTAGCAAAAAAGGAAATATTAACAAAACTAAAAGCTTTTCACTCACAGTCTTTAGCACTATATTTTTAATATTTAAAAGCCTGTTTTCTATATGTATAGCTGAAAGACGTATATTAAACATGTCGACAATATTAGCATGTGAAAAATCAAGAAAATGCATATATGGAACAACATATATATCTTTTGTATGCTTAGAGTACTTTTTAATCATCTGTTTTAATTTTTCTGGATCAAAGTTTTTAGAAGAGAGTAACACTATGTCATAATTATTTTCCTTAATTGTATA
>JBEPWC010000273.1:922-2989 GCA_041642615.1 Sulfurimonas sp.
CCAATTATCTTTTATCTCATTTTTTAAAATATCTCCATGATTAGAGTTTGATACTACTTTGACATTAAGTTTAAAAGTATCAAAATAAAAAAGTACAAGCTTTGCTAGCCTTTTAAAAATAGGTACTAAAAAACTAGCACTTAAGAAAAACAAAACTAAAAAAGTACGTGAATATTCATACGGCATTTTTGTTAAAGAGATCACAATAAGAACAGCAACAAAAGAAAAAAACAGTGCTTTAAGAATCCTTTTTGAATCACTCCAAAAATCATAACGTATAAAATATATTTTTTCTAAAAGCAAAAGTGTGACTATAATCGCACCTATCCAAAGGTAGTCATACAAAAAAACTTTGTTGAACTCCTCAAAGTACTCAGCAATTTTAAATGATATTATAAGTGCAATAATATCCACAACTACCAAAAGTATAATATAAAAAAATGTAAAAAAATTTTTCTTTGCTTTAATCATGCAAATATTATACTTTACTGCAACTATAGTTTTGTTGAATAGGTAAAATTATTTTAAAAATTCCAACAATTCTTTCTGATAGTACAAAGCAGTTTGCTTATCAGTAGCTTCAAACCTTGTTACAAGTTTTGGTGTTGTATTGCTCGCACGAACAAGCCCCCACCCGTTTTCAAAAACAACCCTAAGTCCATCTACTGTTATGATCTCTTTTATCTTTGGAAAATCTTTTGGAGGATTTTTAAGTTTTTGTTCTAGTTCTTCAATTATTTTAAATTTTTTCTCTTCAGTTGTATCTATATTGATCTCATCGGTTGAAAATACTTGAGGTAGTTTTTCATATTCACCATCATAATCAAAGCCATTATCTACTAACTCTAATGCTCTAAGAGTAGAGTAAATTGCATCATCATAACCAAAGTATCTATCATTAAAAAAGATGTGTCCACTAACTTCTGCTGCAAATGAAGCATTTGTCTCTTTGATCTTTACTTTTAAGTTACTGTGACCAGTTTTATACATTATAGCCTTACCATAAGTATTTATAATATCATACATAACTTGCGAGCATTTCACCTCACCTATAACTACGGGATTTTCTATAAACCTAGAAAAAAACAATGCTAAGATATCGCCTTTGAAGTTGTAGTTTTGTGAAAGTATCGCTATGCGATCAGCATCTCCATCATAAGCAAACCCAAGTGTGTACTTTTTAGTACTAAGCTCTTTTTTTATATCGTTTAGAGTTTCTAATTCACTTGGATCTGGATGATGGTTTGGGAAATTTCCATCTGGTTCTTCGTACATTATTTTGCTGTCTATGTTGAGTTTTTTTAGTATACTTCCTAGGACTGCTCCAGCTGCACCATTACCACAGTCAAAGACAAAGCTATGCCCGGATAGGTCTAGGTCTTTAAACTCTTTTACCAAGTAGTCAACATACTTATCTTTTGCATCTATGGCTATTGAGGTGGTATTATCTGGGATTTTTATATCGCTAGATATTACAGTATCACCTAGTGTATATATATCTTCTCCAAAAAATGGTTGTTTATCTATGGTAATTTTAAAGCCGTTATATTCTGGTGGGTTATGGCTTCCTGTGATCATGACTGATGCTGATGTTTGGTAAGGACTGGATCCTCTGGTCAAGCCAGAGGATGACGGAGAGGTCAAGCCAGAGGATGACGAAACATCGTCATTCCCAACTTGATTGGGAATCTCTAACGCAACAAAATTAGAAAAGTAGTTAACAGGCGTAGGAACAAGCCCCATAGTGAGTACTTCTAATCCTGCATAATTGATCCCACTTATTAGCCACTCTTCTAACTGAGGAGAGTGGATCCTCGCATCATAACCTACAGAGATATATTTAGCATTTTTAACTTTTGCTTTTACCTCAAGTGCAAAAAAGTAACCTATCTTTTTTACCATATCTTCACTTAGCTCTTTTTGGTATATACCCCTAATGTCATACTCTCTAAATATACTTTTAGCCATTATAAAACTCCTTTAGTTTCTCATCTATAAACTCTTTTATCTCTTTTGTAAACCTTGTATTTGAAAAGGTTTGAACACTTTTAGCTACTTTTTCATGAT
>JBEPWC010000274.1:0-2987 GCA_041642615.1 Sulfurimonas sp.
ACTTTTAGCGTGGTGTAAAACTTGCAACTAGCCGTTTTTCTGTTCAGTTTGGTATGGGTGCAAGACTAGAGCGAGCCCTCATCAACTTTATGCTTGACTTTAACCGCGATCGTGGGTTTGACGAAGTAAGTGTACCAGCCCTTGTAAACCGCACAGCACTAGAGGGAACTGGCCAGCTTCCAAAGTTTGAAGACGATCTTTACAAGATGGACAAACAAGACCTTTTTTTGATCCCAACTGCAGAGGTGCCAGTAACAAACATCTACCAAGATGAGATACTAAGAGAAGATGAACTTCCAAAAAAAATGACCGCATATACATCATGTTTTAGAAAAGAAGCTGGAGCTGCGGGGCGTGATACTCGTGGTATGATCAGACAACACCAGTTTCACAAAGTTGAATTAGTAGCTATAACCCATCCAAATGAGAGTGAAAAAATCTTTGATCATATGGTTCAAACTGCATCTGACATACTTACAGCTTTAGAACTGCCACACCGTTTAGTAAATCTTTGTACAGGTGATCTAGGCTTTGGTGCTGCATATACAACAGACATAGAGGTATGGCTACCAGGGCAAAATACTTACCGTGAGATAAGCTCGATCTCAAACACAAGAGAGTTTCAAGCAAGACGTGCAAAGATCCGTTTTAAAGATGGCAAGAAAAACTCTTTTGTACACACACTAAATGGCTCAAGCTTAGCTGTTGGTCGTACACTTGTTGCGATCATGGAAAACTTTCAAAATGAAGATGGGAGTATAGATATCCCTGAAGTACTAAAACCTTATCTTGGGATCTAAAAGCTCTTAAGGTGTACTAAACTATTAGATTAGTTTAGTACTTTGTATGAATACCCTTTTTTCTAAGCGGACACTACGACATATTCCCAAATATCCATAGTGTTAGTTTTTATTATATCATTTTTTAAAACACTTAGTAGAGATCTGCATGCCCAAAAAATACGCAATGATCATCATTTTTTCTCATATCCTCTAAGATCTGTTTTGCTCTTAGCTTTGTCTCTTTGTCAAAATATATAAGCATATTTCTAGAAAATACAAAGTCAAACTTCCCTAGTTTTTTAAAGTCATCATCAAATATATTTGCAACTCTAAACTCAACAATAGACTTTACACCCTCTTTTAGTGCGTACTTATCTTCAACTCTCTCAAAATACTTATTTTTTAGATCATCAGATAAATTTCTTACATTTCTCTCGCCATATATTGCTGTTTTAGCTTTTTGTATAGCTTTTAGGTTTATGTCGATTCCTAGTATCTCAACATCAGCTGCCCTTACACCAGCTTCAAGTAGCTTTATAGCTATTGAGTATGGTTCTTCACCTGTAGCAGATGGTGCACACAGTATTTTTGCACTTTTTTGTGAGTCTTTTACAAGCTCTACTAGCTCATCCATCTGCTTTGCTTCTCTGTAAAAGTATGTCTCGTTTGTTGTTAGATGATCTATTAGACCCTGCTTTAAGTTGTGATCATCTTTGATCTTACTTAGCAGTTCTGAGAAAGAATAGATCGAGTTAAGTCTGCAGTATGAGATCACCTTGTTTTTAAGTATGCTCTCTTGTCTATCAAAAGTAACCCCTGTCTCTTTGTGAAAGTACTCAGAAACCTCTTTAACATCATCAAAATTCTCAACATTTGCTGGTTCTAAACTTGGTGCTTTTTTACTCTTGCTTCTAGTTTTAAAAAAATTAAACATTATTCACAAAACCTATCTATTATATTTATTATCTCATCTAGGGAGTGTATCTCTACATTTGGCACAAGTTGCCTTGCCCTACTTGTCATACCATCTACGATTGCACTATTTTGATCTTCGGTTATACACCTAACTCCACTTAAACTCAGCTGAGTAGCAGCACTCACACCATCATCTCCAATCCCTGTTAATATTACGCTAATGATCTCAATATCTTTAACTAATGGTAAAAAAGATCTAAATACAGCGTTTATATCTGGGTTGTAAGTGTTAAACGGGGACTGAGTATATATAAACTTCAACTCATGACCACTCTTAGCTATACTAGTTAGTCCAGTACAAAGATATATAGATCCACTCTCTAAATACTCATCTTGAAGTATAACTTTTATGCTATTTTGGTGGTTATCTTGAAGTCTAACTGCAAAGCTTGGCATAAAACCATCTGCCATATGTTGAGCTATTACAAAACTTGTGTTGCTTAGCTTTGGCAAACTCTTTACAATTTTTTCAATCTGACTAGGGCCTCCTGTAGAGGCACCTATGAGTACTACTTTTTTAGGTACGGAATGCATCAAGTTTTGAGTTAAGCTCATTTGTCATAGAGTTTAGGTGATCACTAGCAGCAGATATCTCCTCAACACTTCTTGCATTAGTTGAAGAGATCTCATTAATCTGTGCAACTTTTGTTACTATAACCTCTATATGTTCACCAGTTTTTTCAAAATCACCAACAGTTTTGTCACTTGCACGCACAGCTTCATTTACAAGCTCTACAGTTGAATTAATCTTCTCTTCAACACTTTTAGCTACATTTGCAAGTTCTTGAATCTCATCTGAGTTATTGATCATCTGAGTTGAAGCATCTCCAATTGATTGAACAACCACATTGATCGTAGCGTTGATCTCTGATAGTGTTTTTTGAGTACGTTCAGCTAGTTTTCTAACCTCATCTGCAACCACTGCAAATCCACGACCATGTTCACCTGCACGTGCAGCCTCGATCGCAGCATTTAGTGCAAGTAGGTTTGTCTGATCTGCAATGTCTGATATGATTGTAAGTACAGTTTTCACCTCATCTGCATCTTTTGAGAGTGTCTCCATACTATGTGACATCTCAACCTCAACTTGAGCAGTCTCTTGAACTTTTGATGTTAAAGATATGATCTCATCTCTTGCACCCTCTAAGTTTTCGTTTGCTTTGATAATATCTTCTTTGCTTTCTTGTGCATCTTTTATAGCAACAGTGATCTCTCCTTGAACATCTTTAG
>JBEPWC010000275.1:0-2967 GCA_041642615.1 Sulfurimonas sp.
GACCCGATCAGATGAGCCGGACTTTTTAATAGCAAGTGCTAAAAGATGTACAAGATCATAAGCTTGCCCAACTCCTACAGAAGCTTTAATAATATCTTCATCTTTTTTATGATACTTTTCTATATATTTTTTCTTTAAACTTTTAGCAACAAAGTTTTTATCAAAGGAAAAACTTTGAACAAACTCAAAATCTATGTTATTTAAAAGTTTAGAGTTTTTTTCATAAAAATCTCCACCAATAATTCCCCAGTGTGACACTATAGGAACATTAAGCTCAAACTCTTTAAATAACTCAAGTGTTTTGAAACCCTCCATTGTGTTTAGTACAAAGATCACTGCATCAAGCTTTTTAGCTTGAAGACTGCTTATCTCATCTTCACCTAATTTGTGTCCCTTGTTTATAAGAATAGAGATCACAGATGAAGGTTTGTTTTGTTTAAGTCTAGTCTCTATGTTCTCTATATTGCCCCTACCCCAAACTGAATTTTCAGCAATAACTGCAATATTTTTCCCATACTTTAATGCCCTATCAGCCAAAAGATTAGACACAAACTTGTCATTAGCAGATGCACGAAATACATAACTTTTACCATCTGTGTTTTCTGTAAGCTTTTGTGCAGCTGCCCACGGTATAAGGTATGGAATTTGAGATCTTTGTATAGTATCCATCTCAGCATTAATATTTGCACTATGCTTACCACCAATTATAGCTACAAGATCATCTCTTTGTACAAACTCTTTAACATTGTTTATACCGCGAGTAGTAATTGTGCTATGATCTTTTGTAATGATTTTTAATGGCTTCCCAAGTAGACCACCTGCTTTATTTATCTCATCTACTGCTATTTCAACTCCCCTCTTAATAGCTAAACCCGCATGAGTCCCATCAGATGAAAGATCTGCATTTATCCCGATCACTATATTCTGTTTTGATTCAGCAGATGCACCGTACTTGTTAAAAAAGATCTCCTCTGTTTTAGATATAACATTTGTACCAATCACATCTTCATATTCTTTTGGTATGTGTTCTAAAAGGGTTGCAAATTTTTTACGATCATCTTTACTTATTTTACTAATTTTAACACCATGATTTTTTATGATCTTTATAAGATTATTTTCTCTTTTTTGTGTCTCTTTTCTTTCCCATGGTGTCACGTCTTGAGCTGTTTTGTATAAAACTTCACGCACATTTTGTGGCAATTTATTAAAAACCTTTTGACTAATAGAAAAGACATACCCTAAATATCCATGCTCACTCAAAGTAAGATTAGATTGAACTTTATAAAAACCCATACTCACTATTGCTACAAGAGGATTCTCTTGACCATCAATAACCCCATCCTCTAAAGCTTGTTTTGTTGCATGAAAGTCTATAGCAATTGGTTCTGCCCCTAGTGATTCAAACTGATCTTTTATGATTTTACTCTTCATAACACGAATTTTTTTACCCTTAAAATCATTAGGAGTTAAAAAAGGCTCGTTACCAGTAAAGTGCTTAAAGCCATTTTCCCAAAAAGTTACACCTACAAGGTCAATAGACTTTAAATTATTTAAAAGCATTTTTCCTGGTTCACCATCAAGCATGTTATATAGATCTTGACGAGATGGAAAATAAAATGGAAGATCTGCATACTGCATAGATGGTTCAGCAACACTCATCTTTGCTGTGGGTATTAAGATAATGTCTAGCTCACCCTCTCTTGCCATTTCAACCATACGATGATCATTTCCTAGCTGTTGTGCTGGATATATATCTATTTTAACTTCACCATCTGTTTTTTCATTAACTAACTTTGCAAAACGTAATGAGGCTTGATGAAGAGCACTATTTGTCGGGGTATTGTGACCAAAACGAAGATGGATAACCTTTTCATCTTTGATAGAGTTATCAACTACTATAGTATTTACTGTATAGTCTTTTGATAAAAACATTATCAATAAAAATAAAGATACCACAATAACAATACTAGTTAAAATATATAAAGTCTTCATAATATATCCATTAATTAAACTGTGTAATATATATTCTATCAGCTTTATCTTAAAGTTGCAACAATATGCTTTTTACTTCTTTTTAAAGATAAGTAGTGTTTTATCCAGCTCTGCATAAAGTGAAAATGGCTGACTTTCAATAAGTTTTAGAGAGTTTAACTTTTTAAAAAACTCTGTCTTATGAAAATACTGAACAATAGTATCTTGATACTTTACATAATTATCTTGCTCATTTTCTTTGATAAATAAGGTTATTTTAGTAAAAAGCTTTTTATTTTCAAACACTGCATCTACACTTAAAAACTCATCACCAGTATCGTTACTCATACTCCCATCTGCTACATCTTCAAAGCCTGAGAGTGTATTTATGTCTGCTATAAAGACACCGTCTTCATTTAAACATGATGCCATTGAGTCTAAAAAAGACTCTAGTGAGTCTTTGTCCATAAAGTTTAAAACATCAAAAATACAAACTATTGCATCATATTTTTTATCCTCATCTTTTATATCTTTACACTCAGCATCTAAACCCTTTGCCCTACAGTCATCGATCATTACCTGACTTAGATCGATCCCCTTACACTTAATACCATCACTAATAAGACGCTCCATAAAGTTACCACGTCCACAACCAACATCTAAAAGTGTTTTAATATCGTACTCATCAAGCTCATCACGGTATAGATCATATAATGCTTCACTAGCCTCTTCAATTCCCAGAAGATGTTCAGCTTTTGCGTAAAGGTCTAAGTTTGTCATCTCTGAACCACCCATCTAAGACTTTACAACTTTTTCAATCTTTTCATAAATATCTAAAACTTCATCTTTTTTAGATACATAAGAGTTTTTGTTAGCGATCAAGTAGGTTGAACTTGTCATAATATCTTCAACTACCTCTAAACCATTTTGCTTCATCGTAGTACCTGTCCCAACAATGTCAACGATCATATCAGCAAGTCCTATGAGTGGTGCTAG
>JBEPWC010000276.1:0-2955 GCA_041642615.1 Sulfurimonas sp.
ATTTACAACTGATAAAATTAAGTTGAGTGTTTAAAAGATAACAAGTACGAGGAGACCAATAATTTACCCTAGTTGGAAAATTATTGCTCACGACAAACGCTGGTGTGAACAGATCAATATTTTGTCAGTCGAAAAAACTCTTACACACCAAAAAGCCACTTTACTCTACTATAGTGTAAAAATAACTATCAAATAAAGGAGATATCATGAATTTCAAACTTCCTACACGTCCCTACCCTAAAGATGCCTTAGCACCCCATATTTCTGCAGAAACGCTGGAGTATCACCACGGTAAACACCATGCAAAATATGTAAATACACTCAATGAGCTGATCGAAGACACACAGTTTGCGGATAAACCACTCGAAGATATCATCAAGACGTCAGAAGGTCCGATCTTCAACAATGCAGCCCAGACTTTCAACCATGACTTCTACTGGAAATGTCTTACACCTGAAAAAACAGAACCTTCTACCGAACTAAAAAGTGCAATAGAAAAGTGCTTTGGATCGATGGATAAGTTCATAGAAGAGTTTTCAAAAAGTGCCGCGACACTTTTCGGATCAGGATGGACATGGCTTGTGATCGACGAAAAAGGTGACTTGTCAATCAAAAACGGTAACAACGCAGACACTCCGCTAAGATGGGGAGAGGACCCTCTGCTTACCTGTGATGTATGGGAACACGCATACTACATTGATCACCGTAATGCCCGTCCTAAATATATAGAGGGCTTTTTTGAGCTAGTTAACTGGCACTTTGTATCGGAGAACTACCGTCATAAATGCTAATAAATCCAATGTGCTAATACTACTTTAAAAAAGGAGCATTTTTAAATGCAAACCATACCTCTTAAAAACTTGCTTTATATGCTTCTGCCTGTTTTTATAGTAGGATATTTTTACTACAAATGGATAGATAATGCAAAAGAGGTCCCTTACGCGACACTGAGGATGACCTCTCAGCTTTTGCTTATTGGGTATGTTTTAAAGTTTTTGTTTGAAAACGACTCCCCTATACTTGGTGTATTTATAGTTTTGTTTATGATCACCGTCTCAAGTATGATCGTTCTTAAAAGCTCTAAAACAAAGAGCTTTAAAAAGTATATTTATATATTTGGTTCTATTGCCATTGGCGGTAGTTTTAATCTGCTGATCGTCTTAGCTGCTGTTTTAGATCTAAAATCTCTTTATACCCCTACTGTTATGATCCCTCTTGCAGGAATGATCTATGCCAACGCGATGAACGCAGTATCTATAGCAGTAGAGAGATTTGATCACGAGATCGATAAAAATGATTATGAAGAAGCACGTAGACTAGCCTTTAAAGCTGCGATGATTCCGCAGATAAATGTATTTTTAGCAGTAGGTCTGGTCTCGCTTCCCGGTATGATGACAGGACAGATATTATCAGGTGTCAGCCCCCTCATTGCTGCAAGATACCAAATAGTGGTAATGGCAATGGTTCTTGGTAGTGCAGGAATCTCTACAATACTTTTTTTACTTTGGCAAAAAAGATTTAGTTAAATAATTTTTTCTTATACATTGACTTTTTCTATCTAAAGTTATACCATATAATTTACCTTACCAAACAAAGGAGACAACATGAAGATATTAGCACGAATTTCAGTGGTTATAGCACTGCTGGTACTTCCTTCAATGATTTCTGCAGATGATGACAGAAAACCATGTATAGGAATGGGTTTTAGCATGATGGGACCTAGTGGTGACTACAATATGATGACTGGTCCAGCATGTGAGGATTGTGGTAACTACCACGAGCGTGGTTATGGTAAAAAACATAAAACTCTCACAGAAGATGAAGCCGCTAAAAAAATGAAGATGTTTGTTGAAAAACACCTTAAAAATTATTCCATAGTGAGTTTCTCAAAAGCAGAAGTGCCTAAAGGCGATATGTACTGGGCTATAATAAAAGAAGAGAAAGACGGTAATGAGCTTGAGCTTCACATGAATCCTTGGGGATACATTAGAGGTCCATTTATCAGATAGTTTTTAATACGGTCATTTCACTTTTTAGAGATGACCGTAGCTTTAAAACTACAAAGCTTTAATTACCAGCTATATTATTTTTATAGTTCTAAATATTATAGCTGGTAGTTATATGAAGGAGACGTTATGCACTGGGATTATGGAATGGAACACGGATTTGGCTTTGGTATGGGATGGTTATGGATTGTACTACTTATAATTGTTGTTATTATAATGCTAAGACCAATAGGTAAGCAGGAAAATGAAACCAAAAAAAGTAACGCTATAGATATATTAAAAGAGCGTTACGCAAAAGGTGAGATAGACAAAAAAGAGTTTGAAGAAAAATGCAAAGACCTAGCTAATAGCTAAAAAGGATATGTCATGGTACATGATCATCAGCTAGAAAATTCAACTTGTAATATCGCAGAAGGTAACTGCGACACTAAACCGACTCAAGGTACTGCAGTTCAATACACCTGCCCTATGCACCCTGAGATCATTGAAGATGCACCAGGAAGTTGTCCCAAATGTGGAATGGCACTTGAGCCGATGCAGATAACCCTTGAAGAGGATGATAGCGAATATAAAATGATGCGATTAAGGTTTGTCTTATCGATCATGTTTGTAATTCCGTTGCTGATTTTCTCTATGGGAGATATGCTTCCTGGTGAACCTATATCAAGTTTGATCGGTACCAAAGGTCGTATATGGGGTGAGCTGATATTTGCAACACCTATATGTACCTGGATCGCATGGCCTTTTTATGTTAAAGGTGTCAGATCACTAAAAGGCTTTAATCTAAACATGTTTACGCTAATCGCACTTGGTGTAAGCGTTGCCTACGGGTACAGTATGATTGCGGCACTTTTACCAGGTATATTTCCAGATTCTTTTAGAGGATCTGAGGGGGAAGTTGCGGTTTATTTTGAAGCTTCTGGTGTAATCGTTACATTAATACTCCTTG
>JBEPWC010000277.1:0-2949 GCA_041642615.1 Sulfurimonas sp.
TGGCTCTTTGTGAGATACTAGATGAAACTACATACGAAAGTATTCGAAGTCGTTATGACAGGTGTATAGAGACAAATAAGCCTATAAACTATGAAGAGAAGCATACTATAGACGATAGTGGTGAGAAGTACTGGACAACTACGATAGTACCTTGTTTTTCCAAAGATAGCAGTAGTGTAAGAATCCTTGGGATATCAAGAGAGATAACTGATATCCGCACAATAGAGAAAAAACTCAAAGAGAGTAACGATAGACTTGAAACACAAGTGCAAGAGCGTACTAAAGAGCTAACTAGAGCACTTCAGAAGATGGAAAAGTTATCTATTACTGACACTCTTACAAAACTAAACAATCGTTACAAGATCGAAGATATACTAAAAGATGAAATAAGCAGAGCAAAGCGTTACGACAGATGTTTTTCTCTTTTAATGCTAGATATAGACTACTTTAAAGATATTAACGATAAATACGGTCATATTCAAGGTGATAAAGTTTTACAAGAGTTCGCTGGTATTCTAAACACTCAAGCCAGAGAGACAGACTATATTGGTAGGTGGGGTGGTGAGGAGTTTCTTATAGTTATACCTGAGTCTTCAGAAGATGCTGTTTTAAAATTTGCCAATAGGCTCAGAAGTATTATTGCAAGACATAGGTTTGATGTTGTAGGTCAGATCACAGTAAGTATTGGAGCTACAGTTTATGATAAGTTTGAGACTATAGAGAGTTTGATCACAAAAGCTGATGATGCAATGTACATATCTAAAAACTTAGGGAGAAACAGCGTTCATATATCTATGTAAAGTATCTCTTTAAAGGTACACTTTCTGTAACTCGGTAGTATAAATACCATAAGTTATATACAACTGGGGAGAACATATGAATCCACAAAGTGCCAAAAGGGCGATCTCACATCTTGTAAATAGAAAAGTACCAATCTTTTTATGGGGACCTCCGGGGATTGGAAAGAGTTCTATTGTTAAGCAGATAGCTAAAGAAGCAGAAGTTGAGTACATAGATCTAAGGCTTTCACTACTAGATCCTACAGATCTGCGTGGAATTCCGTTTTTTGATTCTAAAAACGACAAAGCTATTTGGGCTCCCGCTTCATTTTTGCCAGAGGACAAAGACTCTAAGGGCATTTTATTTTTAGATGAGCTAAACACGGCAGCACCTATGGTTCAAGCCTCGGCTTACCAGCTTATACTTGATCGAAAAGTAGGGGAGTATTCCCTTCCTGATGGCTGGGCGATCGTAGCCGCTGGAAATCGAGAGAGTGACAGGGGTGTTGTGTTTCGTATGGCGGCTCCGCTTGCAAACAGATTTGTACACTTGGACATGGAAGTTAGTTTAGATGACTGGCAGGAGTGGGCTAAAAACTCTGGTATTGATCAGACGATCATAGCTTTTAGTTCATACAGACCTGACTCACTTTTCTCATTCAGCGCACAAAACGACTCAAAAGCTTTTGCAACTCCAAGAACTTGGGAATATGTAAACGAGATCATCAAAAGTGAGCCAGAAGATGATCTTTTGATGGACCTGATCAAAGGTGCGATCGGTGAGGAGCTTGCAGCTTCATTTTTAGGTTTTAGAAGTGTTGCATCTTCACTGCCCAACATTGATGACATTTTAGCAGGGGAGTCTAACGAAGTACCACAAGAGACTTCAGCCCTGCACATACTTTGTACATCACTTACTATGCGTATAAACGACGAAACAAGAGCGGCAGAATTAGATAACCTTTTAAGATACACGCTAAATCTTCCGGGTGAGTTTGCCGTAATGATCGTCCAAGATCTAAGACAAAGAGATATTGGGCTTGACTATATTAAAAGCTGGCCTTTATGGATCAAAAAATTTAACTCATTGATGCACTAGTTATGACTGTAGATGCATATACACTTTTAACAAAAGCAAAAAGTCAGTTAACTACAAAACATCCTTATTTTGGGATGCTCGCTTCAAGGCTGAAGCACGAAGAAAATACTCAAATAGACTCGTTTGCAAGTAACGGTGTTCGCTTTATATATAACCCTGAGTATATTGAGCAGCGTAGTATGGATGAGCTGTTTTTTATACTTACAAACTGTGTAATGCACCATATACTCTCACACTCTGCAAGAAAGCTAGACCGTAAAGGTCCTCTGTGGCAGTTGGCAACCGACTATGCCATAAACAATATGCTAAAAAACAATAAACTCAAAATCCCTGAGGGTGCAAACTACAACAAAGAGTTTAAAAATATGTATTCAGAAGAGATCTATGAGGTTTTAAAAGAACAGATTCAAGAGTCATCTGGCAAAGACAGTTATGATGACGCAGAAAATTTGTCTAGTTTCATAAAAGACAAAGGTGGGGACAGCTCCATATTTAAAAAAGTAAAAGAGATCTCAAAAGACAGAATACAAGACGAGTGGGATTATGCAGCATCTCTTGCAAAAGAGGTGGCACAAAAGAAAAGCTCAACTCCGCTAGGGTTAGAGAGGTTTGCCAAAAAAGTAAAAGCAAACGACATCGACTGGAAGTTTGAACTCTACAATGCGATCAACCGCCACATGAGAAACAACTACGCATTTATGCCGCCAAATAAACGACACCTTTACCGCGGTGTAGCTCTGCCGTCATTATCGAGTGATACGTTATCTCTTATAGTAGCCATAGATACATCAGGTTCAATTCGTGAAGATATTTTGGGTGCATTTATAGCTGAGTTCAAGTCTATAATGCAAAATTTTCCATCAGTTGCCATAGAGCTTCTGATAGCTGATGCAAAAGTGCATTCTCACCATACATTTATAGGCGGTGAAGATATGGACTTTGCTTTAAAAGGGGGAGGTGGAACTGATTACAGACCTGTGTTTGACTATGTAGAACAAAACCTGCCTATGAGCTCTATGCTTTTGTATTTTACAGATGGTGATGGGATCTTTCCACGCATACCGCCTGCAT
>JBEPWC010000278.1:0-2882 GCA_041642615.1 Sulfurimonas sp.
TATCTTTAGCAGCACTTTTAGCTTTAGACTCTATCTCATCTTCTAACCTATCAAGCTGTTTATCGAGGCTTGAAAAATCATCCATAGATCCATTTAACAACTCACTAACTTTTTGAATCTCTTTGCTTTTTAAACCTAGTTTTGAAAGCTGCTCGTCTAGTTTTGAATCAATTATAGACTTCAACTCTTTTTTATACTGCTCTAGTTTTTGTTTTATAACTTTTGAAAAGATATCTTTTAGTTTCTCATCTAGATCAGAGCTTATCTTAACTTTTGGTGAGTCAATCTGCTCTGTTAAGCCAATATCTACATTAAAACTTTTTAGATCAGCTAACTCTTTTGAAGAGAACCTTGTGTCTAAGTACTCTAGCTTTGTATCTGCTGTGATCTCTTTGTAGTCTGAAGACTTAGCTCTAAGATCAACTTTTAACTTCGCATCTTCAAGTTTTGTAAGTCCAAAATCGATCCCACGCTCAAGGCTACCATCACTTTTTAAATTTAACTCAAAAGGGCTGTTTAAAACCTTTTGGTTTGAGCTAATGTTTTTCATATTTGCATTAAACTTGTTTAGTTTATACACACCATCTAGTTGCACATTTTTAACTAAAAAATCTACTTGTGAACCCAACTCTTTAAACCTGATCCATCTACCCTCACCTCTTGGTGGTGCTGGTGGGACATCTTCACTCTTTAGATACGGCTTTAATATGTCATAGTATTTTAAAAAAGTAGATGTGTAACCCTTTACATCTTCGCCAAAAAGTACACCAACTACATTTACACCGCCCTGCTTGTTAAACTTGTAGTTTTGTGAGAGGTTTTCATAATCACCTTTAGCTCCATCTATTATATTCTCTGAGAGATCGCTTAGCTGTTTTTTGTCTTTTTTAAACTCTTTGTTTAAGCGACTTAGTGACTCTTTTTTATTTTGCAGATCTTTTTTGAGTTTTTTAACATCTTTTAGTATCTCATTTAACATAGTTAGATGTTCAGGTTTTATCTTTTTAACATCTTTTAGATCTTTTAGACTTTTTTCTATCTTTTTTGCATCTGATTTTATACCCTCTAACTCTTTTTTTGAAAAATCATCCTCAATTGCACCTTTGTACTTTGACTCTACACTCTCATACTTACTCAATGCATTTTCATAGTTTTTAGTTGAGCTAAGGTCTGCTCTTTGTACAAGGGTCTCAGGTTTTGGCAGGGATAATGAGTCAAATTCAAAACTAGCAGATTTTTTCTCTTTTTGTTTTGTTTTTTGTTCTGAGACAACCCTCGCATCTGTAGCTTGCTTAAACTTCATCCCTTTAAAAACTATATTTTCTATATGGTATCTGTTAAATAGCAGTTGGTTAAAGTCAATATCTACTGCGATTAGTTCAGTTTTAAGTGAAGAGATCCCATCTTCAAAAATATTAAGATCTTTTATGTTTAGTGAGCTATCTTCAAGTGAGACATCTACACTTTTTATCTGAACATTTTTTCCAGTAGTAGCGCTTAGAGATTTTTCTAAAGCGATCTTAGCAAGTGGGTCTAAAAACACTAAAACAGATACAGCAACACCACCAGCTAAAACTCCAAATACACCAAGACCCCAGATCCTTAAAAACTTGTCTTTTTTACCACTTACAGAGATCCCCAGTTTTTTAAAGATGGTGTATTTTTGAAGGGTTGATGCTATTTTGTCTCTGTAAACATAAACCAAAGCGTTTAGTATAAAGTACATAGGTACTAGTAGTAAAAATGCTACAGTTGATGATCCCATAACTAAAGTGTTGTTAAAATAAGTTGTTCGCATGATCGATGAGTTATAAGCAGCTGTAAAAAAATCTGCAAATGCAGGGGTTGTTAGTATGCTATAACCCAAAGACTCAAACATGGGATCAAATAGATACGCGACTGCACTAAAAAAAGCACTTGAGACTATAAATAAGCCAATGTGTACATTTACAATAAGCACTATAAAAATTATTAAAACACTCTGCCAACCAGAAAATGGAGTAAGTCCCATTGCCATACCTAGAGATATAGCTAGTGACATCTGCCATGGTGTTTGTGAGGAGTTAAAAGCCTTAAAAAGCTTTATAAAAAAGTCAACCATTACTACTTACCTTTCGTTATATCTTAGTTGTTTGAGATATTTTATCTATATATTATTAAGATTTAAGTAAAATTGCACAATTTATTTTAGGGTTCTTAGAAGTGCCCTTAAGGAACACTATGGATTTTTTATATAACACAAATGTACAGTTTTTTATTTTAGCATACCTAGTTGGCGGTATCCCATTTGGTCTTCTTTTAGCAAAATGGTTTGCCGGTGTAGATGTTAAGTCAAGTGGAAGTGGCAGCATAGGTGCTACAAATGTTCTTCGGGTTGTAAAAGAGACAGATCCGGTGCTTGCTAAAAAACTTGGAGCTGCTACTTTAACATTAGATGCATTAAAGGGTATTGTGATTTTACTTATTGGTATGATGGTGGGACTAAGTGAAGCTACACTGTGGGGGATTGCTGTTTTAGCTGTAGTTGGACATTGTTTTTCACCATACTTAGGTTTTGAAGGTGGAAAAGGTGTAGCTACTGGTATGGGTGTTATGATCGTAATGCTACCTGTAGAGACAATTATTGCATTAATTGTATGGGCGATTGGTGCAAAAACCATACGTATATCTTCACTCTCATCAATGACTGCACTTTTAGCACTTGTGATTGCAAGCTTTGTTTTAAAACCTGAGATGGCTCATGCACCTGTAGTATTAATCGCATTCGTTTTGTTTTACAAACACATACCAAACTTTATACGCATCTTCAATGGTGAAGAAAAAAGAGTAATCTAGTGAAGATCCATATAGAAGATCTAAAGTTTAAATGTATCATTGGTATA
>JBEPWC010000279.1:0-2867 GCA_041642615.1 Sulfurimonas sp.
ATATTTTTCCCTCTTCTAAAAACAACAGCACCAGATCTATTAGACTATCATATGCCAGAAAATGCAGGTTTTCATAACCTAATAATGGCAAAGATGCAGCCACTTTACAAAGGTCATGCAAAACAGGTTATGCATGCTTTTTGGGGAGCAGGACAGATGAGCTTTGTAAAACATGCTATATTTTTAGATGAAAATGCTCCAAGATTGAATAATTATGAAGCTTTAAGTACATATATACTAAACCGTTTTACTCCGAAATCACTTTTTATAACTGAGGGCATTTTAGATGCACTAGACCACTCTTCCCCTGAGACATTGGTTGGTGGTAAGCTTGGTATTGATGTAACAGCTGCAAACAGAGTTGAGGCTCCTAATTTATTAAGTGATGAAGAGCTTCTAAATAATGTTAAAGAGTTAATTCCAGATGCAGTTGAACTACATCAGTTTGTGAGGCGTACGAAGAATCCGATCACAGTTATAAGTGTAAATAAAACTAAAAATGCAAAAGAATATTTTGATGCTCTTATACCTTTGAGCACAAATATCCGCATAGTTGTATTTATAGATGATAGGACAAATGATGTGTTTAATGCTTACATGACACTATGGCGCGTAACAAATAACATGGATGCCCAAAGAGATATATTTATATCTGGTCTTATGGTTGGGATAGATGGCACAAATAAAAGTTCACTTGATGGATTTAATAGAAGATGGCCTGATGATGTGGACTGCACTCCTAGTGTTATAGAATCTTTAAAAGAAAAAGGTATGTGGGATTTTCCAGAAAAGCTGTATAAAAAGTATCAGCTGTCATAATAGTTGATTATATTTTATCTATTAAGGTACATATAATATAATATAATGTAATATTGATTCAGCACAATACTACAATTCAAGGTGTACTCTATGAAAAAAACTACTGTTATTTTATGTTTATTTGTTTTATTATCCGTGTCATCTCAAGCTGCACTTTACAAAGGTCAAAGAGTTTTTTCGAAGGTTTGTATTAATTGTCATACGAGTGGAGAGGCCTTTATTGCTGAAAAAGCTCAGTATGAGTGGGAGATGTTTATGTATAGTAAATCTAAAAAACTCATAGATGCACACTTAGAATCAGAAAAATTCAAAAAAGAAGAGCAATATAAAAAGTATGAAAAATACTTTAAAGGCAGAAGGTTTCAAAAAATATCAAAACATTTAAAAGAATTTCTTTTGGAATACGCAAAAGATAGCGGTAATGTGGCCGCATGTAATTAATACATTCTAATTTTGTAATCTTTGTTTATTTAGCTAAAATACCAAACTTATTTTTTAACAGGATTTATAATATGGAAAAAATGTGGTCTGGTCGTTTTACACAATCTGCATCATCTTTACTAGATGAATTTAACGCTTCAATCATGTTCGATCGTGAGCTTTACCTAGAAGATATAGAAGGTTCTATTGCTCATGCGAAGATGCTTACAAAACAAAAAATTTTAACAGATCAAGAGTTTAAAGATATTTTTGATGGACTAAACCAAGTTCGCTCCGAGATTGAGAGTGGTGAGTTTAAATGGAACATCTCAGATGAAGATCTACACATGGGGATTGAGAAACGCCTAACTGCGATCATAGGTGATACTGGTAAGAAACTACATACTGCGCGCAGTAGAAATGACCAGATTGCAGTTGATTTTCGTCGATGGACTCTTAAGAAAAACCTTACGATCGTTGATGGATTAAAAAAACTTATGCAGGAAGTGTTAGAAGTTGCAGAGAAACACACTGAAACTCTAATTCCTGGAATGACACATCTTCAGCACGCTCAACCTACAAATTTTGGTTTTCATCTTGGTGCATATCTTTCTATGTTTAAACGTGACATTGCAAGATTTGAAGACTCTTATAAAAGAAACAACGTCTCTCCACTTGGTTGTGCCGCACTAGCTGGGACTCCACATAATGTTGATAGGGAGATGACAGCAGAACTATTAGGCTTCGATAGTGTTAGTGTAAACTGTTTAGACACCGTGAGTGATAGAGACTTCGCCCTTGAGATTCTTTTTAACATCTCTACTATGATGATGCATATCTCACGTTTAAGTGAAGAGCTGATTATGTGGTCATCTTATGAGTTTGCATTTGTAGAGTTAAGCGATGAGTACTCAACGGGCAGCTCAATTATGCCACAAAAGAAAAATCCAGATGTACCTGAACTTTTACGTGGAAAAACAGGCCGTGTATTTGGTTCTTTGATGGGGCTTTTAACTGTAATGAAAGGGCTTCCACTTGCATATAATAAAGATACTCAAGAGGATAAGGAAGGTGTTTTTGATTCTGTAAAAACAGCTGAGATATCACTTGAGATCTTAAAAGAAGCTATAAAAACTATGGAAGTTAAACCACACAATATGGAGAGTGCATGTGCAGTTGGTCACCTTGCTGCAACTGATCTAGCTGACTATTTAGTTGAGAAGTGTGGTATCCCATTTCGTGAGGCTCACTTTATAACAGGTCACGCAGTTGCCAAGAGTGAAGAGCTAAAAATAGATCTTAGTGAGATAGACTTTAAGTACCTAAAAGAGATAGATAATCGCATAGATGAAGATGTTATGGAGTATCTAGTTTTACGTAACTCTATGAATGCAAGAACAAGTGAGGGTGGTACTTCAACAGCTAGAACTAAAGAGCAACTAGAATATTTTAAAAAATTTTTAGAGGAGTAAACAGGTGAAAGTAACAGTTAGTCATAAAGATGATATGAAGTTTGAGGCAAAAACTTCTAAGAGTAGTTTTGTAATCGATTGTCCTACTATTTCACCAGTTGAATATTTTTTATCTGGAATCATTACCTGTAGTGCTACGGATATAGTTCTTATCCC